>NZ_JBSZSZ010000001.1:0-97945 GCF_057812255.1 Erwinia sp. 2186
TTGAGCGAAAAGGTTTTCTTTAATGATTCGTTGATTATTGAGGGTGATGAAGCCCACAAGCAATTAACAGTTACTCAGAACTCATCGATCCAACCGGCCATACTCTTGCGATTAGGCGTATTCGTCCCTAATAGCCGCTCTATCAAAAAGGGCTCAGAGCATATCATTGATGTTTCAGCACCATTTTCTTCACTTGGCTTTGCCCGGAAGGAAGGGTACGACGACATTCAGATACGCGGTGAGCGCCTTAACATCACAACTGATTTCAGCGTCTGGATGGGGGTTATTGGTGCATTCAGTAAGCACGGCCTGTCTACGAACAAGATCACACTCCCTTTCAAAGAGTTTGCTCACCTTTGTTGTTATGAGTCCCGGCAGATAAACCATCGTTTGAGAAACCAGATCTTCGACTCGTTGGCAAAGCTGGGTACGAAGGTTGTGCAGTTTAAACGCAAAGATGGCGACAAAATGTTTTTCACCCAATTGCTTAAAACAGCCATCATGGATCGTAGCGATGATTCAGTGACGCTTGAGGCTGATGAAAGGCTTTGGGAGCTATATAAAATCGACTATACGATCTTATTGCGTAAGCACCCTTACAATGAGCTCAAAGGGAAGGAGGTCGCGCAAACTCTGTATACCTACATCGCCAGCCTTCCTGATAATCCTGCGCCTATCTCCTTCACCAGGATACGAGAGCGCCTGTTGCTGACGTCTGCTGTTTTTGAACAGAATCGGCTCATTAAAGCAGCCCTTAAAGCTATGGCTGATATTCAGTATATTGAGTATTCCGTGACCAAAAAAGGGCAGGAAAACTATGTCATCATTCACAAAAGAAACAAGAAACTCAAAGCGTTAGATTGAAAATATGTGTCGTGATATGCATCACAAACTAAATATGTGTTCTGGCATGGTGTAGCGGTATAAAACATGTGTTTGAACATGCTTTTGGTATGAAAAGATGTGTTAACTCATGCATGGTAGGGCAGGATTTAACCTTTGCCGGGAGTTTTTTAAGCAAACCTGTGTGCCAGCATGCACTTGAGCATGTTGCGACACATATTTCCCATTGGATTGCATGCTGTGACACATGTTTTGCGCGGGGTGAACATCGGCCAGCAATGAATGCATGTTGTGACACATATTTGTAGGTGGCAGGAAGCCAGAATGAGAAAACCGCCCCAAACTGGCGGCGGTATCTTTAGCGCTACTTGTACTGGTAGACAGTCACGTTAACGTTGATGGGGGTGTTAACTTGCCACCCTTCACCGCCGCTTACAGACTGAATCACCAGAGCAACGAACAACGTAATCATCAAGCCACTTCGTGTTTTCATTGTGCGATCCCCCTATAGAGATCCGCTATTCAACTAAACCCCATCGGATAGGCCAGTTGACAAACAAGCTTGCGAGACGCTGCTTGTGCTTCGCGGGGGCTATATTTCCGTTTCCCTAAAGCCCGATGACCAGCTGCAAAACTGGTGGACGGCCCCAAAAACATAATACCGAAAGTGCAGAGTGGATCCTAATTCGCATAGATCCGGATCTGTAAAACATCAATCAATATACTGATTAATATGAATATGTTTATGAACACGCACCCTAATTGATGCCCTAAATTCCTTGCAGAACCACATATTTCAAGGAACTTTTTTCGTTGTTTTTGTCGGGTTGCAAGGTTATATTGTTCATTGAGACGCTGCTTGTGCGCTGTTGCGACAGACACACGAACAGTTGGAGTTATTGGACTAAAAACTAATAACTCTATGATTAACGGACGCCTGCAAACGTTCGCGAATCACAAATTAACCGCCCAATGAGGCGGTTTTTTTGTGCCTGAATTTTGCTTCAGACAGTGGGTAAGAGATTAACACGTTCTGAGTTCCATGGATCTCGCGGAACTGTAAACTTTGTTAAGACGATCATAGCCAACACGATAATATCTAACCCTTTAGCTTAAAGGGCACTTCGATCATCGCGCCGACCAACAGGATTCGAACGTTACAATTAGGTGCGACTCCATCACTGGTTTCACAGTCTAATTCTTGGAATAAAAAGGTCAACCACACAATATATAGGTTAGCGGCTTTTTGGTGGAATAATGACCATCCATCTTTACTGAACCTTCATACCGCGCAGGGGCTTGCTGCGACCTTTATTTGGTCCCTTTTTGCGGACACCGAGGAACCATGAAGGGCGGATCGCCGGTAACTTATGCTGCTTCCGGTATTCGGTGAGCCCTTGCCACGCGTGCGCGCGATCCTCTTTGCTAATCGTCTCAACTGCCTGACCGTTCAGATCGCGTCGGAAACGGAAAGTGAACAGACGTGTTTTGTATACCAGTGATGCACAGCAAGCACGCAGCGCCGCCTGCAAGCGCTCTTCAGAGATATCCAATCCACGGCGCACAATCTGCGCGAGCATGTCGTCTTTGATGCCGCTTTTCATCGGTAACGGGTAGCCGTTCACGAACAGCTGAGGGAATAACTCTTCAACCAGGCGGCGCTGACTGCGATTCTTCTTGCGCGTGGCCGTACTACCTTGTGGCTTAAAACTTTCCTGGATCTGCTTTTTAGTTGGTTTCGGGCCGGTGTTAGCCATCGGGTTGCCACCCTTCGGGCGGAAAGAACGTTGCTGCTGATTCGCTTGCTGTGTCATGTCTTCATTCCTGGTTAGAAGATTTACGGTGAGGGAAGTGCTTCGCCAAAATGGATGCCGGGGAGAACCCACGGGCTTTGGATTCAGCGGCCTTTTGGGCTGCTATCCGCATCGATTCATCGTGAAGCCTGTTTGCTTCATCAAAGCGTGTCTCATTGTGGCTGGTGGACGTGCTCTGGCGCTTAACGGCTGCTCCAGTGGTAAATGCACGCCGCCTTACCAGCTTATCCAGCTGTTCACGTTCGGCACTGCGTTTTGCAAGTGCCAGATCCTGACGTTCGGCATAGTCATTAGCTTGCGTCGTAGCACGCTCATGCTTGGCCTCAGCCCAGGCTTTTACATTTTTAACAACAGAAACTTTTTCAGCGCTAGCTGGAACCTCTTTTGAATTCTTTAAGTCAAAAGATACTAATTCTTGTCGATCAGATTGATCTGGGGTGGCAGGTAGTTCTGATCGGGGGGTGCTCTTGCCACAAAAAATATTGCGGATGGTATGAAGGGTTTTTGCGAACAAAGTTTTAGCCGCGGTGATGCCATCACGGGCTTTATCCAGTGTCATACACAGTGATTTTGCAGCTTCAATAAACTGTGATGTGAACTGGTATTCAGTCGGCATCTGGCCGCGACCATTCTCGGATTTATCAAAAATCAGAGTGCTAATGAGAATGCCGGCATCAACCGCTTTTTTAAGATTGCGGCGGATTGTCGCCTCGGTTGCACCACACTCATCAGCCATGCGGCGGCGTGATTTGGTGATCTTATAAGCTGACGTACTGGCGGCAACTGGACATACCATCGATAAGATCGTGCGTGCTGCTCTGGGCAGGTTTTCGTTGGCTATTAAATCCACCGCGCGCCGAAGCCCGAAGCTGTTTAAATCCCCGTTTTCCTTGAAGGAAGCACCTTTCTGCTGTATATTCGTACACGTTAAATTCATTGCATTTACCTGTTCAAGGCCACCCCCCAAAGGTGGCCTTTCCTTATTCTGCGTTGCCTGGTTTTGCGATAGAGCGTGAGACGGCCATAAAGCCCTGCTCGATGTTCGTCAGGCCAATGCTGAGCCAGCGCATATCTATTTCCACAACCTGATCGGCATTAACCTTTTTCACGCGGTTGATGAAGTCGAGAACGATCTGCTCCAACTCCTCCGATTCGTTCATAAGGTCAATCTCGGCCTGGCTGAGCTCGCGATACTTCTTGATAAGGCGATGCTGGTTTTCCAACACAATCTCCATAAGAGAAGGCGCCCAGAGGACGCCTTGAAGTGAGTTAAAACGTATTCGTTGAATAGTGTTGCGGGGGGGAGTTTAAACGTGGATCGTGAAAAGGATCAATACATAATATACTAAATTAATACTACCTGATCGGATGATCAGGTAGGTTTTGCTTTGTTATTAAGCACCGAAACGAGGCGCTTCATCCTGGAAAGACACAAAAGATTGCATGGATGGTTTGGACGGTTTGCTCGGCTGCTTGGCCGCACTCTCCACGATGACATCCAGCGGAAGGGTGGCGACTTCTAGGCGGGCAACTGATTCAAACAGCGCGCTGACAATCGCAACATCATCATCGGTCTGCATGCTTGCCAGGGCGGCGCGTTGCGCAGTGTTAGTAAACACCGGGAGCTTGTCCAGTACGATGGCCATTTTGGCCGCCCGCGCATCGGTCGCGCTCTCGAACATAGCTTTCTCTTCCTGCAGCGCCGCGTTGGCTACCGCCTGCTCGGCTAACTGTGCCTCTTGTGCCAGCAGCTGACCGGTCGCTTCCAGCATCGCCTCTTCCAGCTCTTCCAGACGCATGGCGCTCTCAAACATTGCTTCGTGCTGAGCCAGCTTGTCCGCGTGTTCAATAATTGCGGTTACTGATTCATCACCGAAGCCTTGTCCGGTCATGGATTCCGTCATGGCGGTATTGCGATCGTCGTTGCTTTCGAACATCGCCGCCGGGTGATCTTTGCTGATGAAATTCGGATTGAGAACGTAGTCGAAGCCGTACAGGTTTTTAGGAATAGAAATTTGCTGCGAGTCGCGGCCAGTCGTTACCCATGACCAGCCACCAGCACGCGATTCCAGCATGCCCGCGACAATGCGCCCGGTCGGCGTGTCCAGAATTTCCTGTGTGTGAGTGACAACGCCATCAGCATCCACGCTAATAGCAGTGGTACGGCAGGCCGGAATGTTATCCAACACCACTGGTTTGCCTTCAACCATCACAACAGCGGTTTCAGGTAGTTCCATTTTGCCAGCCAGCTGACGGCGAGAATGGCCGTAGTAGCCGTACAGCTCACCCAGGCGGAGGCCTTCAATCGTCTCCGGGTGTTCGATCATCGATTTGACCGCTTCTAACATGTAATTGCGGTTGTTCTGTTTGCCCTTACGCACCTTGCGGTAAAGAGAAAAACGGTCGGTATGAGTAGCTAAAACTTTATGTTCCATAAGTACCTCAGTTGCTGAATGGTTTACTAAAAATTTTGGTCATAACGTCTTTCACGTCATCGGGATTCATGGAGCCGATCAGTTCCATCAGTTCGCGGTCGCTCATTGGTGCATCGTCACCAACGCCTTCCATCATGTTGCCGCCCTGGGAGCTGGCCGCGCTTTTGATCTCCTTCAGAAGTGCGGTCAGGCGCTCGTCCGGTACACGGAGCACATCACCCATTACCAGTTGCTTAAACGTCTCAGAGCCAGCCAGTGCAGGGTTATTGCAGATGGCATCAACGATGGTGACGAACACGCTGGCGTAGTTCGCGCGTGAATCCATGGCGGCGTTTTCTTCCAGTTCGATGGCGGAAGCCATTGAGGAAAATTCAAGGGTGTAAGGGCGCTGGCCTGGCGGGTAAACCTTGCCGTGCTTGGTGGCCAGATGAATGTCAGCCAGGCGGTAAATCGTTTCCGCGGCACCGCCACGCAACCAGCCGGCGATCATCCCGGCAGCAATCGACGTGCGCAGGAAACCGCCTTCACCTAACCCGCCAGACATCTGATCCGCAAAGCCCAGCATCGTGTAATCAAGGCTGACGGCAGCGGCCAGCTGCTTAACGTGAAACAGCACATCTTCAATCGCGGTGATATCTACTGGGATTGTTTGCGTGTCGATCTGGAGCTGACCTTTGCCGTCTCCCATGATTGGCAGAATTGTGTTTGTCACAGTGGTGGCCGCGTTATGCCCGCGTGCGCGTTTTTCCATCTGTTCTGCAGAACGTTTTAGCTGCTGTGACATGGTGCGCTGATACTCCGCACCGCGTGCCGGATCGAGCATGCCCATTTGCACGCCAATGAGGCGGTCAATTTTGGAGGCGTTAAAACGGGAGGCTTTCACCGATCGCACTGCAGCGCGCAGGTTCATGTACGGCTCATAGGCGTATTCAAGAATCGACGTGCCATAGTTCTGGGTTTCAACAGGCGTGCGCTTCATCGGATCGGATAGCAGGCTGTATTGTTCCGTACCGGTGTACATCGGCATCATGTTGCGCTTAGGGCGCCAGTGCGGCGTTTTCATCGGCACCAGCTCCCATGGCTTGGCAAATGTCAGAGCACCTTTCTCATCTTTGAGGTAGTCGCCCGTAAAACCTGCCAGTTGGCCACCAACTTCGTACTCCTTCACGAAATAGGGAAGGGTGTAGAAATTGCACTCAAAGCTGGTGATCCCAACTTTTGGCGTGGTGTACGGACGGATATACGCCACCCCGAAAATTGCCATCAGAGTTCCCCACAGCGGGAGCTCCTGATTGATGGCCTGGCCGATATCGTTCATCAGCTCATCGCATAGCGCCGTAGCCACCTTGTAATCCTTGTCCTCATGGTTCTGAACCGGCTTGAACCTGAACGAGAGATTAGTATTTTTGTTGATGGAGAACGCATAGGAGACATGGATATTCACCGCTGCCGCCAGCGTTGGATAAACGGACATCTCTTCGAAAAAGGGATAGCGCTCGATCCGCTCTTCAGGTAGCCGAAGTTCATCCAGAATTTCCCGCCCCGGATTCACCAACGAATCAGACAAGTCTTTCCCTGCTGAGTCAGACCCAAGAAGGCCTGAGCGGGAATAAATCGCCCCATATCCACCGCTGCCAGAAGGCCCAAGGGCCAGCGGCGTACCCTTATTGGCTCGACTACCGGGTAACACTGTTTCCAGCGCCTTACGGATGTTGTCGAAAGGAAATTTTGGCATTGCAGATTACACCTTCGATAGAATGAAATTTAGTATCCTATGTCAATTTATCAAATGTTCACTTTGGAGGTGACGATGGCCGACGACAAAGAGGCGATCAGCAAGGCGATACTTGCCTGCAATTCAGTGGGTGAGATCGTTCGCTTCATTCAGGCGCTGGCACGGGTGATACGTAAGCCAGTGGTGTTTGGGATCACCAAGCAAAGCGGCGTGTCTGTAGAGCGCGCGCGGAAGGAAGCTAACCGCAAGGCACTGGAATTACTGAATAGCCTGCCTGATGGGGCGCAGCTGAACGATGAGCAGCGCCAGACTCTGGCGGGCTATACCGGTGAGGGGGGGATCGGCGGTTCAACTCATGAGTACTACACACCGCAGTATGTTGCAGAAGGGATGTGGCAGATCATGAAGCTCCACAACGCTGACGTAGGCAACACACTGGAGCCATCCGCTGGCGCCGGGGTATTCAACGAAACCAAGCCGCGCGGAACCATCATGACGGCAACAGAAATCAGCTCGATCTCAGGACGCATTAACCAGCTGCTCCACCCGGAAGACGACGTGAAAGTTGCGCCTTTCGAAACGCTCGCAGCGGGTACTGCAGACAACAGCTTTGATCACTGTGTTGGGAACGTGCCGTTTGGGGACGCACGCGGGGATACGATCAACCTCGATAAGGCGTACACCAAAGAAAAAGACATAGGCCGTTACTTCATTCTCCGTCTACTCGACAAAATCCGCCCTGGCGGCATCGCCTGCATTGTTGTGCCATACGGCATGACCAGCGGCAGTCGCATGAAGAAACTGCGCCAGCAGGTATCACGTAAAGCCGAGTTCCTGGGCGCGCACCGCCTGCCATCCGGCACCTTTGAAGAAAACGGCACGTCGACTGCCGTTGACGTCTGGGTATTGCAGAAGCACCCGGAAGCACTGGCCGATCTGATTGCGCAGGCAGATGAAACGCTGCTGACGGAGGCTAACGTGTTATGGCCAGAGTTCATCGCCGGCAAATGGTTTGAACAGGACGGAAGGCGGTTCGTATACGGCGAAACCGAGAAAGGTTTCCAAGGCCGCATCATCATCCGAAACGACCAGATCACGCCTGCTGCTATCAAAGAAAAACTGGCGCAGAAGTTCGATAGCCGCATCAACTGGGACATGCTGAGCATCCAGCAACCGCAGACCATGAAGGCAGAGGAAGGCGAGCAACGCGAGATTAACGGTCAGTGGCGCGTGTTCACCGCGGGTGAGTGGGTGCTTGATGTTTCCGGCCAGCCGCAGGCTATAGATCCGGCACGCTATGGCATTAGTAATCTGGACGAGCTCAAAGTGGTGATGCGCAATCCTGAATCCCTGCTGGCGCGCCAGTGGGATCATATGCAGGCGCTGATGCAGGATTACCCGAACAGCATTGATGAGCCAACCCGCAAAGCATTTCAGTTTGCACAGGGCGTGTCCGTTGCCCAGCGTGAACGCGTTTTCCGTGGTGCGATCATTGGTGCTCAGATCGGTGTGCTGCAGGACGCCGCCGCCAGCCATCTTCCTGCGGTTGACGTGGATACCATGCGCCAAAGCGTAGCGCGGCTGGTGGAAGGTGAGCTACAGCGGTTCGGCAACCCGAACCAAGGCCGTGTGAGCAAGGTTTCTGGCAACAGCAGCGGCAACTGGCTGAAGTTCCGCGCGGCCATTACGACCGATGGCCAGCTGTCTGACTTTCTCCAGGGCAAGCTCGAAACGCAGACCGGACCAGCTTATGACGCCACCAACCATGAGCAGGTTATCCGCCATCTGTTTAATCAGATCGACCTGGTGCCGATCACCCTGGAAGAGTTCCGCAAAACATCCGCCGCAACGCTGCCAGAAAGTGATGATAAGCTGTTGGATATGCTCGCCAGCACGGACGGGATCGCCCTCACAGCCAATGGCGATTTGATGCCTATGGACCGCGCCACCAGCGGTGATATTGGCGTCATGAGTGCCGGGATTAAGGGTGTTCTGGGGGTTATTGGTGAAGGCCCGCAAAAAGATAATTATCTGCGACAGCTGGAGCAGATCAATGCGCGCCGCAAGTGGACTGGTATTGACGACATTACGTTTTCGCTCAACTCGCGCTGGTTTGACCGTTCCTTGCTACTGGAATACCTGAAAGAAAATGGCTACGACGAGCTGACGTATGTCAAAGAAATCGAAGTCGAGAATGGGGCGCTCGTCTCTGAACAGGGCTACCAGGGCACCAACGGGGTGTTTGCCGGATACCGATACGGCACCGTGTTGAAAAAGGACAGCACCGGCGCCACGGTGCCGACCTATGCCCGCAAGTCAAACAGCGACCCATTCCTGCCGCAGCTGGAAAAATACCTCAATGGTGGCAAGCCGATTGGTATTAATGCGGAGTCGTATCTGGAGAAAATTAAAGATCTGGAATCTGGTTTTAACGATTGGATCCGCCAGCATGATGAGATCGACGCGCTCGCTGAGCAGTACAACAACGCGTTCAATGCTTACATCCCGTTTGAACAGTCTGATGCCAGCCTGAACCTCACGGGCATAAGTGGTGAGCGGGTACCCTTCAGCTACCAGAATCAGGAAGTTCGCCGTCTCTCAGAAGACGGGCGCGGCATCCTGGGCTTTGGAACTGGACTGGGTAAGACAACTACGGCGCTGGCGCTGGAGGCGTACAACTTCGAAAACGGACGCAGCACCCGCACCGCGATCGTCGTGCCGAAAGCGGTTTATGAAAACTGGTATCACGAAGCCAAATCGTTCTATTCGCCGCAGGTGTTCAGCAACATCCTGTTTGTTGGCCTCGATGTGCAGTTGGATGATGAGGGTAACGCTAAGCAGGTGCCTGTTCTGGATGACAGCGGCAACCCGGTAATGGGCAGAGATGGCCAGCCGCTGACGCGTGATGCGCTGTCGCTGTCGGGCTCTGACACTGTTAAAGCCCGCATGAACCAGATCCCGCACAGTAATACGCGCCTGGTGGTCATGACCAAAGAGCAGTATTCAGGGATCCCATTGCGTGCCGAGACGGTCCGCGATCACGCACAGGATATTCTGTTTGCTCAGGCCGACGCAGGGCGCGTGAAAATCGGTACTGACTCATACCGCGAGCAGAAGAAAAAAGACCGCCTGTTAACGGAGCACTCAGATACCGGCACTGAGAAACAACACGATTACCCGTATTTTGAAGACATGCATTTTGACAGTGTGATCGCTGATGAGGGCCACAACTACCGCAACAGCTACAGTGCTGGCCGTGAAGCCACACAACTGGCATATCTCCCATCCCCGCAGGTTGCGCAATCAGCGCGAGATATGGCGGTGAAAAACGCCTATCTGATGTCGAAAAACAATGGGCGTGGACCGGTATTGCTGACCGCAACGCCAGTGGTAAACAGCCCGATTGATGCCTTTAACATGCTTTCCCACTGCGTGAGCTATTCCGACTGGCAGCGTATGGGTATCTACACCCCGGACGATTTCGTTAAAGAGTTTGGCCTCACTGAGATGTGCAGTGTTATCAAATTGTCGGGGGAAGTTGAGCAGAAGCAGGGGCTGGTAGGGTTCAAAAACCTTGATGGCTTGCGCGGTATTTTCCACCGCTGGACGACTCTGAAAACCTCCGCGGACGTGGCTCAGGAGGTAAAAATACCGGAGCTGGAAGAAAATACCGCAGAAGCGCCAATGTCGACGGAGCAGGCGGAAAAATATGAAGAGCTGCGCGAGCGTGCGGAGAAGCTTTCAGCTGGCCAGACTGACAAAATCACAAAGGATGATGACGGCAATCTGATACCGCCAGATTCCATCTTTGCGATCATCCGTGACATGGACCGAGTTTGTACGGATATGGACCTGTATCACCGTCAAATAACCTTCCGTTTCCCGGCAGAGCAGGGCGAAAACATCCGCCAGCTGGTGGCCGATCTTCCCGGTGCCATCAACGCAGACAGTGAAGATGAAGACAGCTATGGCGCAGAAGGTCAGTTCAGCGTTAAAGACACTGGCGCGTTTACCACACTGGTAGTGCCAGAGGTGTTTGAACAGGAAGTGATGAAGCGCCTGGCGAAGTTCGGCCTTCAGGAAAAGGATATGTCTCACCCTCTAACGCCGAAATACTCAGCGTTGGTGGAGCGCCTGAAAGAGGGATTAAAGCGCGGCAAACAGATCATCTTCACCGATGAGAAAAGCCAGCACGGCAAGTTAAAGCGGATTCTCGCCACGCAGCTGGGCATTGACCCGTCAATGATTGGGATCCTGAACGCAACAACCGTTGCTGATGCAGGTAAAAAGGGCAAGAAGCCTAAAAAGGTGAAGCCGCCTAAAGACCTGCCGGACGATCCGACTGAAGACCAGGTACTGAACTATAACACCCAGAAAGCCGCCTATGATGAGTATGTCGCTGCCATCAATGAGGTGAGTTTGGGCGGGCTGGAGCAAATCGCCGCCGATTACAACGAAGGCCGCACCAGCATCCTCATCTGCAATAAAAAGGCTGAAGTAGGCATTAACCTGCACAAAGGCACAACGGACATTCACCATCTGACGCTGCCATGGACGCCAGCCAGTATTGATCAGCGTAACGGGCGCGGCGCCCGCGTGGGTTCAACTCACGACCGCGTGAACGTCTGGTATTACTGCGGCAAGGGCTCATTTGATGAGTTCCGCCTTCAGACACTGAAGCGCAAGCGCACCTGGATTAAGGAGATCCTGACGTCTGACGCCTCGCAGATGGCTAACGCCGATGCAGGCAACATGGTTGAAATGCAGTTGCTGCTCTCAGCCAATCCGGAAGAACGTGAGCGCCGGATTGCCCAACAGCTCGCTGAGGCAAAAGCTGCCGCCCTGGCGCGCGCGAAGAAACGCGCAGCCGTCGACCTGTCGAACTACATCAAGGCACAACATGCCGGCGCTGCGGATCTGGCAACAGAGAAGGACAAAATCACTACGCTGGAATCCCGCGCAACCTCCTTCGCTGACGGTCTGCAAGAGGCCCGTGCCGAGCTTGAAGCCCTGCTGCAGAAACAGGCTCAGGCACAGGCTGAAATGACCGACAATCCGAATGACTGGCGGCCAAAGCATGAGTTTAAAATTGCCGAATCTGAGATACGCGCCAAGCGTCTGGAGCTTAACGACCGCAGCAAGTTCGATGCGGATGCCCGCTCTCAGCTGGTGAAACAGCAACGTAAAATTGCCCGCCTGGCGAAAGCCGAGCAGGAGATCAAGCGTCTCCGTCCAGTGGTGAAAAAGGCGATCGATGAGGGCATTCTGGATATCGACTCGGACGTGATCGACCACGGCAAAGACTTTCTGGTTGTGGACGGCAGGGCGTTCAAGGTCGGCCAGATCTATAACTTCAATACCACCAGCAACGGTTCCAAGAACAACAAGATCTCGTATGCGCGTATTAGCCGCCTAGATTTTGATGCTCAGACGGCTGACATGCGCGGCATCTTTTCGGCGAATGGGACTAACGTAGCGGGTTCAAGTAAAGGTGTTCCGGTCGCCTATCTTGGCGCGCTAAGCGATGTGACAGCCTCAGAGCTGGAGTTGCTGAGTAAGTTCCAGGGTGGGGTAAGCATGGCATCAATCCCTGACATGCTGACCAAAGATCAGTTTAAGCACTACATCGTCACGGGCCAGTTGATGCTGACTGACTCCCAGGCGGTGTGCATTAAAGATGGCAAGTATGATCTGGTCGAGCTGAACCGGAGAAGTAGTGGCTTCGGCAGTTATGGGATGTATGTTGATGCAAAGTGGTATCAGCAGAATGGCGCATCTTTGGTCTATCCCGATCGCAGCGATGAGCAGTTAAAACAGACCATTGCTATCATGGAGCGCCGCAAACGCAATATCAGCTACGCCGCAAAAGACTTCCTCGTTGCGCTGTTTGGTAAGGACTATCAGACGGTAATGAATGGTTTGGGTGAGATTGCCGGGCCAGATGTGATCAACGCCGTGGTGGCCAAGCGTATGAGCGGCAAGATGTACACCTATGACTTTGACTACAACCGCGCAGTAGCCAGCTTCATCTTGGACGGTTCGGTCAATGTACCGCGCCTGCAAGGTATGCGATTCGTGAACGGCGATATTGATGCGACATACACCAACACCGCTGATTTTGAAAAGGCGCTGCAGGACGCAATTGCGCAAGCATATTCAGAAGCACGACAGATGTTGATAGCCGGTAAGGCACAGCGAGCCCAGGATGATTATGCGGAGTTCAAGACGCATGTTGAACGCGGCGAGCTGAGCTTTGAAAAGGGCGTTCTCCATGCGGTCGAGGGGTACGGTTCCTTTGAGGGTATTTTTGCGAGTAGCCAGGGCGGTTTGCAGGGTGTGATCATGTGTGCCGCTGCGGTCATTCTGGGGCTTTCTTCAGCGGCCACCATAACGCCTGAGCTGCTGGTTAACACGGATAACCTGATGGCATTTGCGCATGATGTTGATAGCCGTCTGCTGAAGCTGAGCGACGAGCAGCGCAAAACGATGAAAGAAACGTATCAGCTTGCGCGCGGTCAGATTACCCCTGAGCAGATAGAGCAAGAGAAGAGCGCTGATGTCGCCAAGGTTGAAAAGGCCGAGGTGGTTACTGGGCTGGTGGACACCTCCGAGATCGTCGTGCGCATCAACACAACACAGGTGCGCAGCAAGCGCGGCGTAAATTTTGCCGCGGGCGGTTGTTTCGGCCTGCACGATCCGCAGGGCAAAGAGGGGGCGCTGTACCGGGCTAAAGATGAACTGAAATCCCAGTACGGAGCTAAATTCTTCAGTGGGTGGCGCGACGACTCAGAATTCCCAGGCGGCTGGTGGCTTATCTCTACCAGATACGATCAAGAGGAAATTCTCAAAGTGGTTGCAAAATACTAAAATATAAGGATATTGCCGGAATAATCCGGCAATCATAGAACATGACAACTTTAAAAGACACGCTACGCCCGGATGATCAGTACTTAAGCACCGTGCTCACAGGCTCGCTCGACGGGCGCAGTGAAGATGATTTCCTGAATGATTATCTGGCCGGGGTGGCGCAGTGCCTGGCATCAGAGCCGCGTTATTATCGCAGTTTCGGCCCTTGGTGGGCCGCGTTGAAGCAACTGTTAATTGAACGGAATTTTTCTGTTGTTGGTCATCAGGTCGACGAAGATATAGCCGATATTTACCAGTATGAGAATGACGCGCTGACAGCAGTCGCTGCGTATCTTTATCAGCAGGAACGGCTAAGGAACGGGCTTATTTTCTCCAGCAGTCACCAGCTTGCGGTACCGGAAAATATCGATGATGAACCGTATGAGCTCGTTTCTTACGATCTGGATCTGGAGAGCAAAGTAACTCCAAAAGAGTAATGCATAGGGGGGTAACGCATGGCAGCACTGGAACGCAATAAATTTATGGATAAACGCCGCTTGCAGGAAGAGGCACAACGCTACGGTTGTGAAATCGTACATCATCACTATCGCCGGAAGGTTATCACCCTGCATAAGGGGGAGCGCTGGACATATTTACTGCACCCGGAATCTGGGCAGCCGATTAAGCTAATGCGGGACGTATCTGTCGAAGGATGGAAAGAGGCAATCCGGATCGGGGTGGAATACCTGGATTCGGAGGCATACAGGGAAGTTATATAAAAATTAGTATTGTATGTATCAAGAAATCTGGTTACTATCCTGTTGCGCGTTACGTAATGCGTAATGATAGGGGCGCTTAATTAGGTCCTGAAATAAGAAAGGTCCGCCGAAGCGGACCCCCGTTTACCCAGTGGAAAGGTCGCCAAACTCAGCCCACGGGAACAACTTAAGGATATTAACATGATTGATTATGTTGGTCGAGACGGCCACAAGCCACGCACTCAGGTTCGCCACAAAAATGTTACACCGCTGGCGGAAAAAGCTAAGTTTGTTGCAGTCGCATTCCCAATTGTTTTCACGGTCATTTTCATACTTAACCAGATCCTTGAGCACGCCTCACGGCACGGATAACCCAAAGATTAAAGCGCCCATGCGGCGCTTTTTTTTAATCAGAACAGAGGCAATATGAAACCCCAACACCCTGGTGAAATTCTGCGGGCAAGCCTTGAAAAGCAGAACCTCAGCGTTAATGAGGCAGGCCGAAAAGTTGGCTTAACTGGTGCGACTCTTTCACGCCTCATTAACGGAAAACAGGCACTGACTGCTGAGGCAGCAATAAAAATTAGTATACTATGTTCAGAATCTCCGTTAACTTTACTGACATATCAAAACTTATATGACCTTGCCCGATTGGAGGGTGGGGGGCAGTAAAACAACGGATTTTTATGAGCGATGAACTCGACCGCCTGACCGAAAATGAACAGGTAATTCTTGACCAACAGATTCAGCACGCCCGCAATTCAGCAGCCGACAAACTTCCGTTTACCGGAACTTGTCATTACTGCAAAGAGCGGATAGGTGAAAAAAAGTTCTGCGATGAGCATTGTTCGCAGGATTGGCACGAAGAGCGGGCAGCAAAGCTGCGCAATCACGGTGCTTACCGTAGTTCTGACTGATGACTTTGCGTCTTACAGATGACTGGCTTGCTGCAAACGGTCGCAGCAAGTCGGGCAAGCTCGCCAAGCCCCGTAAACCCCGCCAGACTGACGGTATTCCCGACATAACCGCGCGTGCGCGCACCGCCGTGAAATCACCCGCACTTAAACAGCTCAAAGCCCTTGAAATGGAGTTGGCCCCGTCACCCCATGCCCAGCAATTGCTGAAGCTGGAGCGCGATCCGAAGTACGCCAAGCGTAAAGGCCCGGAGCACCGCGCCCAGGTCACTTATTTCGATTTTATGTGGCGTAAGCACCGGGACATTTATGATCGCCTCCACGCCACGCCAAATGGGGGCGTGCGCGACCAGCTGACCGGATTTGAGATGAAGGCAGAAGGGCAAAAACGCGGATTTCCTGACGTCACCCTGAACGCAGCGCGCGGCGTTTATCACGGCCTTCACATCGAGTTAAAGGTGGGGAAAAACTCCATGAGTGACTTGCAGGAAGGCTGGCAGGCGTTACTGCGCGAAGAGGGTTACGCCTGTGAACAGGTCTGGGGCTGGGAGGAAATGGTAGAGGTAACGCTGCGTTATTGGTTGCTCACAACAGGGCAAACACTGTAAGAATTGCGTTAACTAACAGCCTTGTTAGTGTTTTATGTCAGTATTTGTGGAATAATTTTCCCATCCATGAATTGGCGGGCTATGTCTCACTCATTTCCCGCCGTCATTTACTGTCCGGGAAACCCATGAACAACAAACAACACGACCCAGCTCTACAAACTTCCATCGAGGGTGAGATTACCCTCCATTCTGATGTGACCACCGTTCGCCTGCCAGAGGGTGACACGCTGGTTGTTGAATCGTGTGGCGCGGTGATCACTATCCACAAAGGGAAAGTGACTGTGTATGTGAACAACGAAGAGCAGCCCCACAACCCGCAAAGCGAGCAGCACGCCCGCCGCGATCTCACCAGCCCAGAACCTTCCTCGCTCTCAGCCCTTCAGTATGGCCAGTTCGGGTATCAAAAACGCAGCGAGCAAGCTTTCAGCCAGGTGAATGAGATTGTGGAGCGCGAATCTGATTCCACTTGGGGCGAGGAAGATATCCCTTCATCGTAATGTTCTGACCGGCGCACATGTGCCGGTTTGTTTTATGTGGTGCGAATGCAATTTGAAACTGTGTTTTGTGTAGCGTCTGGACCATCGCTTGCAAAGGCAGACTGTGAAGTAGTTGAGAGGTCAGGATTTCCGGTAGTGGCAGTGAATAACGCATATGGCATGTTCCGACAGCCATACGCCTTATTCGCTGGCGATCTAACGTGGTGGGAAGTGTACGGTGCCGATGTTCCTCATGACATCCGCCGCTGTACCGCCTCGAAAGTCGCCAGCCGTACCCACGATGTGGAATATCAGCGCTTCGGCGCTGCTGATGTTGCTTTCAACTCCGGCTCTATGGCCATCCAGTTTGCTGCCAGCCTCGGCGCGAAGACTATCTACCTGCTCGGTTATGACTGTTCCGTGACGCACGGTGAGCATTTCCATGGCAGGCATCAGCACGGTCTTCGCAACCCGACGAACTACAGCGTTGCCAAGTGGCAGCAAGAATTCGACGGCGTGCGTAAGCAGCTCCCGCACGTTGAGATTTTTAACTGTTCCCGGAGAACTGAACTAGCATGCTTTCCCTTAAAAAGCCTGGAGGCGGTGATCGCGTGATCATCGTGGCTTCCGGGCCGTCCGCAGACAAGTTTGTACCTCCGCGAGGCGTCCCGGTTATTGCGGTTAATGGCGCTATCGACTGGATCAGTCGCGCCTCATATTTCTTCACCCTGGACCCATCCGCGATCAACATGCGGCGCTTGCGCATCCGGCGCCGAAAGGTGACCTATTTTGCGGCGGGGCTTCCCATTGACCTGCCCAATGTTCACCAGTTTGAGCGCCTGTCCCTGCGTGGTGAGGAACCGCCTGTTAAACACTCTCCAGAGTGGTGGCTGTGGCGCTGGTCCGCGCGTAGTGGGCTGTCAGAAAACACGCGTTATATCCATAACGGTAACAGTGCCTGGGGCGCGCTGGGGCTGGCGCACCACCTTGGCTACCGCAATGTCGCGCTGGTGGGTGTGGATGCCACACAGGAGGCCCGTGTGCATTCTGGCGGGACTCCCGGCAACTTATCTCACCTGCCGCTGTTGTTCAGCTCTGCGCTGTCTCAAATCAACGTGGTTTCCTGCGGGAAGCTCAATTCCATCCCTCAAATGAGTTTTAAAGAATGGCTAAAAAACAGCTAAAAATTGCTCTTGTTTTGCGTTCTGGCGGTGATTACTCCGCTGATGATGTGCGCACGATCGTTGCCCAGCTGCCTGCGGGCGCGGAAATCCTGTGCTTTACCGATATCCCGTTTGTGATGGACGGCGTGACATGCGTCAACCTGTCTAACCCGTATCGCGGTGTTAAAGGCTGGTGGGCGAAAATGGATCTGTTCCGTCCGGATATTACCGATGACCTGCTGTATTTCGATCTGGATACGGTTATCACCGGCGATATCAAAAAGCTGCTGAAAATCCCCAGCGACAAGATGGTGATGCTGACTGATTTCTACCATCCACAATATCTGATGAGCTCAGTGATGTTCATCCCTAATGCGGCTAAAAAAGCCGTCTGGGACACGTTCTGGCGTGAGCCGCAACGTCACATCCAGGAGTGCACCATCACCAAGAAGTGGGGCGATCAAGGCTTCATTCGCGGGGTGATTGGTGACTGTCCGCGCTTCCAGGATCTCTATCCGGGCTGGTTCGTGAGCTATAAGGCCGACGTAGTGAAAGTGGGGGAAAGCCCGTATGCCACTGAGCGCTATTCTCGCGGAAATGGTGAGCTGCCTACAGGCACGCGCGTGGTGATCTTCCACGGCAAACCACGTCCCAGAGACTGTGGTGAATCGTGGGTGCCACCGTTCCTTACCTACGAGGTTGCGGCAGAAAGCGAAACCAGTTAACTCCGGTTATTTGCCATAAAAGGCGGGTAATCACCCATTTAACTTTACAAAAGATACTAAATTGTGGATATTGTTGCGCGATCATAATTTAGTATCTTATGTCGGATGCCTATGAGCCTGCTACGTAAGATATTTTCCCGCCGTTATCACTTTTTTTCGGTGTGCTTTATGACCGACAACGGGGCGCGCTCACTGATAGCGCAGTACCCGGATAATCTCATGACTCCGCTACGGCTGGGCATGCTCGCCAGGCAGGAAGACTACCCGGATAACGTGCCGGTGCTGTCCGTTTCATACCTCGGCTATATGAGCATGCACACGGCCAGCACCAAACTTTAAAGGTAGAATATATGTCCGCTCAACCAGCCGTTGCAGAAGCACCCAGCATTTTCGAGAAGCTGCAGGAAATCGAAGGTCCACTAGCCCAGCTCAACTATGCCATTAAGCGCGTCAGCGGTGATGACATGACGGTGCGCTATATCGATAACTGCATGCAGATGCTTCGCGCCTGGGCAGAAGAGCTGGCGGGCATAGCTAATGCCGATTACAACGAAACGGACGAGCTGGTGGAAACGCTTGGCAGCCGTGATATGGCGCTGCGACTTGTGCAGTCTGACCTGGCTAAAGTCCGGGATGAGCTGGAGGTCGCATTAGGTCGCCTGAATAACCAAGACGAAGAAGTTTCTGAAGCCATTGAGCGCGCCCGTTTCGAATTCCAGCGCCATATCGATGAGCTTACCGGCCTCCTTGAAACCAATAAGGGCGAGCTCAAAGAAAAGAACAGCATGATCGAGGTGTACAAGACACGCGATATCAACATGCGTGCTGAGATCAAAGCGCTGAAGATTCTGGAGCCGGAAAAACTCAAGAAGAAAAACACCGAACTTAAAACGGAAGCCCGCGCTGACCGCGCCAAAATTGCTGAGCTGGGCAAGTCTCTCCGGGAGCGCGATGCTGCGAGCCTGGATCTGCGCCAGCAAAACACGATACTGATGCAGGGGCTGGAGTCTGAACGTGGTGAGGTTGCCCGCCTTGCTGGTCACATCGCTCGTAATGATGGTATCAGCGCGGGCTATCGCTATGAAACCATAATGGCTGGTGGCCAACCGCTACATTTCACAATAAACCGCCGCTATCACGGCACCTACACCCTTCAGAGTGCAGACGTGCGCCCGCGTTTGATCAACAACCTCGACTTTACTTTCATCATCTGGCTTTCCATTGGCGTTGGTGCAGCTGTCTCGTTCAACGAGTGGTTGCGCCCAAGCTATCGCCGCGATCCGCTGGTCACGGAGTACTGGCCTGATGACATCTACGATGCGCTGGAAGATATGATCAAGGATGAGCTCGAGAGCACGCATCCGCACCTGCTTCAGCGTACCGAGTGGGCACGCAGCATTCCGACCGAAAGCATTGAAGGGCTGACCGCAGCAGCCAGAAAAGCGCTGCTGGCTGACAATCACAACACTCTTCGCGACATCGTGATGTTTGACGCTGGCGAACTGGCCATGACCAAGGGCATCAGCCAGAAGATGGCTGAGGCGATTCTTGCCGCCTGTTATCTGCTGGTCGACAGCTGGGACAAAGAGAACGGTGTGCCGGTGCTGGCACACGGTAAGCAGCCGAAATAACACGCATGCCACCCGGCACGCCAGCGTTTCAAAGGCTTTGCCTGTGGTTCTTAGGGCACTGCTTAAAAGTGCACAGAACAATCCAACTAACCAAGGAAACGAAAAGTGTCGAAATTATCGTATGAAGCAAAGCTGTTCTGGATCTTCCACGAAACCACCAGCATGACCCTGAGCAAAGGCTCTAGCGGCCAGGCTGCGCTTTCAATCGTTGACGAACAGAGTGAAGCGTACACCTACACCGGGACGCTGCCCCAGGTTATCGATGCGGCGTTCCTGGAGATTTCCCCGGACGCAGAGGCTGAGGTTGCCGCCGAAAAGGCTCGCGCTTTGTTCTCTCGCCTGACCTTTGGGCTGGTGGACGACCCGCTTCAGCATGCCGCAGAGCAGGCGCTTTATGAGCAAGCGAGCTCATAATTATGCCAACGGATAAGCAGTATCGTGGTTACACGCTGGAAGAGATTTTCTGGTGGGTTAAGCGCCTGAGTGAAAACTTCTCTATGCGCATTGAGGCGGGGGAGTTCCGCCTGGTCTTCTCGCACAAGAGCTGTGGCACCCAGGAGCTTTACGGCAAGCTCTGGACTATCGCCAAGAACGCCCTCGATGCGCTGAAGTCAGCGATTAAGGCGGCCAGTAGCGGTGATCTTGAAGCTTACGCGGAAGAGTTCCCGCAGAGTGAGTCTGTTTAAGTTGTAGGGCCGCTGCTGCGGCCCGGTTTTCCCCCCGGAGCATTCCCCAATGAGTTACACCCCGTTCACTGTTGTTATCCCCGCCCGTATGAACTCAACACGCCTGCCGATGAAACCCACGCAAAACATTAATGGCCGCCCGATGATCGCGCACACGATTGATCGCGCCAAAGAGTCAGGCGCCGAAAAAGTGATCGTCGTTACTGATCATCCTGTGATTGGCAGGATAGCTGCTGATGAGGGGGTGATGGTAAAGCTTACGCCTTCTGAATGCGTCAGTGGCACCGACCGCATCGCGCTGGCCATATCCGAGCTGGGTATCCCTAAAAGCACTGTGATCGTGAACCTGCAAGGTGATGAACCGATGTTTCCCGGTGAGCACCTGGCAGAGCTGGCGCAGTTATTGAAGGTAAGCGGCACAGAAATGGCGACGGTCGCCGTATCCGACCTTACGGCCACCGAGCTGGACGATCCGAATGTGGTTAAGGTCGTGGGGGATAGAACCGGCAACGCTCTGTATTTTTCACGCGCCGGCGTGCCGTTCTCGCGGGACGGCCAACTGATTTACGATCACACCATGCGGGCTTATTTCATGCGTCACGTCGGTGTTTATGCTTATCACGCCGGGTTCCTCCTGGACTTCATCAAGTGGGGCATTTCACCGCTGGAATACACGGAAAAGCTGGAACAACTGCGGGTGTTATGGAACGGCGGCAGGATCCGGATTCATCGTCTAAATGAGCTGTCAGCACATGGGGTGGATACCATGGACGATTTGCTTAAAGTTCGTGATCTGATGAAGTGATTTAGCAGCTAAATTCATACATTTAGTATCCTTAATCAATCAATAAATTCAGTAAAGAGCCTTTGTTGTCTGGTTCAATGTAGCAAATAAATTCCTATTTAGTATTGTATGTCAAAATTGCATGAGCTAAATTCCCTGCACGCAAAACGGCATACCGTTGCGACTAATTACTTTAATAGGACATTAATATGAACGCTTTGCAGACAGAACTGCCCCAATTTGAAGCCCCGACCGCAGACGCCATGAGCCGTGTTTGCTTGATGTTCCAGATCGCCACAAACAAAGCGATTACGCCGGAAGAGG
Organism: Erwinia sp. 2186; assembly: GCF_057812255.1. Classification (NCBI taxonomy): domain Bacteria; kingdom Pseudomonadati; phylum Pseudomonadota; class Gammaproteobacteria; order Enterobacterales; family Erwiniaceae; genus Erwinia; species Erwinia sp. 2186. Next base: position 21,743 of record NZ_JBSZSZ010000001.1, read on the forward strand.
GATATCAGTTCCTCAGCCTGTGGAACATGATCGCCAAGCCAGCGGCGGCAGCTTCAGTACTCAATTCGGCTGTTACTGAGACGGCACCCGCGGCAGTAGTTAGCGAACCCGCCAAGGCAAGCCCGTCTACTCCGCAAAGCGTGGCATCTTCTGCCCCTATTCAACCCGCGCAAGTCATCGCCACTCCAGCACCTGTAGCACAAGCAGCGCCTGTACAGGCTCCTGAACCTAAGCGTGAAATCATGCCGCCGATTGAAGAGATTAAGGTGAAGGGGGTAGAGCAGCCGCTTCGCCGCCAGCCTGAATCCTTTATCAACGACTCTCGTTTCTGGGTACAGGGCTACAACTGGAAAATCCTGGTGGAGCCGTTCAACACGGATCTGCATGGCGCTGCGTATTACGTTCACTTTAAACACCGTCCGTCACAGCAGGATTTCAACGAACACTATGTTGAATTTACGGCCCGCCGTGCGCGCGTACACGTGATGGAATCAACAGGTTCGGAGTCACGCCGCATCACTGATGAATTCTGTTCATTCCGGGAAGCAGGGCACATGAACTTCGGTACCAAAGAGACAATGCGCCCTAATGCTAACTGGCCCGATGGCTCCCGTTTCCGTGCCGTGTTTTCTGATGTGCGCATTGGCGGACAGACCAATTACATCTATTTCCCGAACAACCCGACCAAAGCGCAGATTGAAAAAATCAGCATGGCGAAAGGGTGCGTGACGGTAGATCAACGCCACACAGTAGAGAATGACTGATAACACACTCCCGATCTCACTACAGGCGGTTATTGACCAGTTCCAGGCATTAACCGCCAATGTTAAACACCTTACGGCTGAAAGCGCGGCCCTGTACCGCGTCTTTGAGGTGGCTATGCAGCTGGTGCACAGTCAAAGCGACTGGACACCAGAACATCGCGAACAGCTGGCTTTGGCAGTGAAGGCATGTAAAAACGCGCCGACCACCGCCAAAGCTATACGGGACATCCAGGCCAGCGGTATGGATTTAGTCGGGGAAGAGCTCACACAGCAATTGCGGAACGGCGTTGATGATATGTACCGCCCCGGTATTAATCTCTGCATCGGCGCAGCTGCTTCGCGTGCCTTCTATCACCGCCTGGCAAGGTAAATACCCCCCGATCACTTTTATCGAGGCACTATGGAACGCAAGACATATGCAGAACTGAACTGCGGCCAAATCAAAGCACTCGCTGAGTTTTTTGATTTAGACGTAACCGAGAAAGAAGGCTTCAGCGCCGAACGCAAAGCCATCATCTCGCACGCTGAGATCCCGGCGTTCCCTGATGAGGGTTTGCCTGAGTACAGCGGCCTGGTCGCTTACGCCGAGAATGATTTAGAAGATTCTCAGTATGGCGTGCTCCAGCTGGAAGAATAAATCCTCTGTTTGGCCACCAGCTGGTGGCCGCAGATAAAATGCGATAACTCTGCCTCACCAGGGCAACCAAAAGAAGGAAACGAATATGTTTGGACTCCTGAAGAAAGCGAAAGCTGCAAAATCTGAAATCAAGAAATTTGAGAAGCGCGATCTGGCACAGGCAGTCGTGAATGCTGCCTACCTGGTTGCTTATGCCGATGGCGAATGCGAAACGTCAGAGAAGGCGAAGATTGAGCAGGTGCTGCGCAATCAGCCAGCGCTCGCGGCATTCACCTCTGAAATCAACGGAATCAGCGCCACGATCATCGGCCAGCTGGAAACGAATTTCAAAATTGGCCGTCGTGCCGCTCTGCGTGAAATCGAAGATGTTAAACACGACACACGCGAAGCAGAGGACGTGCTTGATGTAGCCGTTGCAATTGCAGAGGCAGATGGCGAAGTTGAACCACAAGAGCGCAAGGTGCTGGAAGAGATCGCAAATATTCTCGGACTGCGTCTGGAAAATCACCTTGATGCTCAATCTTAAGCTGCTGCTCGCTGCGGCATTGCTTGTAATGTCCGTGCTGGTGGATTTCACCAGCATGATCCTGTCGCGTGTCTCTGACGGCATTCTGATAGGTCTGGCGGTATATCTCGCATGGCCGCTCATCAACGCTGCACTTAAAGTAAAAGTAACGAAACAGCCATAGACGGCAGTCAGCGGCAGACTTAACCAGCCCGTGACGGTGTGAAAGAACACGGCTGCAATGAGCTATTGCTCACTGCAATCTAGCCATAAGGCCGCAGGCAGTCTGCGAGCCGGAGAAAGCGCATTACCCCGCCGATGCGTGGCGAAAAGGCGGGGGCACAACAGGAGAGGGCACCGACCGTGCCAGGCGGGTGTCCAAAGCTTCACGGTGTTCTCTCCGTTGTGATGTAGCGATCTGGTAACAACGAAATTGCTGTGTGTAGTCTTTGCCCATCTTTGTGATGGGCTTTTTTACATTTAAAACTAAAATCCACGTTAGATATGTATGTTAAACCTAAAAGCACGGTGCATTACTCAGCAGGAGTGTCGTCAGCGGCTGAACAGGAAAGAATGGATCGAATGGATGGTACGGAATGGCTGTTAGCGTTTGTTTACTACCGGCATCATTCGTATAGCAGATATTCAGACGCCTTAAGGAGCCGAGCAAGCAGCGAAAACTCAACTACTCTTTTATTATGTTAGTAACCGTGAGTAACCATAAATGGATCTTTCCGCCAAACCTAAAACAGTGAAGATTGATGATTTCAATTTTGTGTCTGTCAAACCAATAAAAGACCATACTTTCGGGCTTACTGACGCTCAGGCCATGAGTACTTTTCCAATTGGCCCGGTAACAAAAGACAGTAAAATTTTTATTTTCAGCGTGTCTTGTGGCAGCTCGGTTGACCAATTTATTAAAGAAATTGTGCCTAGAATACAAAAAGGTGAGCCCGTTCTGCTCGCCAACATGCTGAGACATGATGCCGATTTAAACGTCTGGACAAGGATCTTTAAGCTCAAGTCTGAGTATCGCATGGGGCTGGTGACAAAAATCTACAAAGAAACATATGACAAAAAAGGGCTAAGTATGGATGGCATTCATAAAGTCATTGATAGGTACCTATCATCCGTTCCTCTTGAAAAGGTTTACTCCGGATACAGCCTCGAACAGGCTGCAGTCTCCGGGATATTGACATCATTCGCATTGCGCGAACTCTATAACGTAACCGCAACCCCAGTATTTACCCGGATAAAGTGAGGCGTCCAAATGGCCTTAACAAGAAGAACCTTTGTATTATCTGCTCTGTCTTTAGTGATGCTCGCCTGTTACCAAAAATCATCGTATGCCTGTGATGTAGAACAAACTAATCGCTTTCTGAAAGGGATTGCTGTCAGTGTTGTTGCGGCCTGGGGGTATACGCTTGTGGAAATCCTTTCTATCGGGACCTTGACGACATTGGCATTTCCTGTAGCGGTTACTTTTGCCGGGGTGCTGGTTGCCGCAGCTATAGTGAAAAAAAACAAAGACTGCTTATCAACAGATATAAGCGGTATCCTGGGTTCACAGTAGTGTCAGCGTCCCGTTATTAACGCGTGGCGGTAAAGCATGCTCAACGGAGCATAAAAACTTGCCAACATGCTCAGTTGAGCATAAGTTACATCTTAAGGGCAGCGCGTTGCTGCTCACCCATCAGAGATGTGACAAATGACCCTTTATACAGATACAGAAGCGACCACCGGTGATTTGCTTGCGCGGGGATCCGAACAGTGAGACTGCAGCGTGAAAGCATCAATTCGAATGACAGGGAGCATGACGGCCTCTGGTATTTTATTATCGTGGGCACCGAAGAGCAGGGGGAGCGCGTTGAACGCATTGAGGATGCGCTGAGCCTCATGGAGCTGCCTTGTTACTGCTACGCCAACGGCAAGCATTATCAAACCTGGGGGCATTTCTCCGATCGCTGCCCGGTCTATTCTGATGGCTACAGTAGCGGCTACTGGATACCTGTAGATCTGGTGGCTGCGTTCAAAGCGGCCTGGAAGGTTGCCAAGAAGACGGCGTGACAGTTCCGTCAACCAGCTTATGAAAGCATGCTCCCTTGAGCATGCTTTTTTGTTAGTATGGCGGCAATAGCGCGAAGCACTCGCAGGCGCAGAGAATCGAAGGGTGTAGGATGATTAAAGATTGGATACCGCCGTCAGGCGCACAGGTAAAGGCGATACGTGAAGCGGCTGGATATACGCTCCAGCAGATGGCAGATGCCTTTGGCATGAATTACCGCAGCTGGCAGGCAAAAGAGTCAGACAACAAGTCCCACCGGAGTCTGAGTTATATTGAGTATCACTATCTCCTGTTGCTTTGCGACAGCCACCCGGATTTCGACGTGACCCGCAAGCCCTCCAGCAATTAACCGCCCATCAGGGCGGCTATTCCTTTGTCCCATAAAAAACCCGCGCTTGCGGGTTCTTTGTTCACGGCGTTCCAAACTCCGGATGCTTCGGGTTCAGTGTGTAACAGATATACGATGGTGACCACTCACGGGTGTTGTTATTCGTATCTTTCACCGTCACAGCAATACTGGTCACGCTACACGTCTGGACGCGTATCTCAACCTCATTAGCCATCACCACGACATCGCCAGGGATAAGCTCGGCGGCTCTTTTCTGGATGAACTTTTTCATTGCTGCTCCTGCTGTAGTAAAGCGCCACCAGCTGGTGGGGCGTAATGGTGTTAATTCATCAGGCTTCGATAATCAGGCGCTCTACTACTGCGTGAGTGGCGGTGTCTTTATTGATCATCTCCCACACCATCATGTCGTAGCCGCCATCATCCCCGCGGATAATGTCGACCTGCCGCCAAGATCTGTAAAACCACGCTTTACCGCCATCAATTGGCAACTGGTCGCCAGCGCGCACAAACAGACGCAGAAGCGTGTTTTCCTGTGAAGTAGGGTTATCACCAATCTCAGTGGCGTAAGCCTCCAGAAATGCCACACGCGCGCTGATGCGGCAGACCTTTTGGTCTGTCGGAGTGACTGGTGCCTTAGCTGGCTTTTTTGCTTCAGTTGATTCGTCCGTGCAGTTCTCCAGGTTAACTGACAGGTACTGCATGAAATCTGCCTTGGACGTGGGTTCGTACACCATGCCGGTGCGGCCTGAGAACTCAGCAGCTGCATCTTCAAAAGGCCAGCCGCAAGCGTCCATCAGGTGCTTGGCAAGTGCGATTGCCTCAAGGATGAGCTGATAAGAAACAACGACAGGCTGCGTCTCAGACAACCTGGAGTGGTCGCCCAGCATCAGGCACAGGCGAGCGCCATGCATTTGATCCTTAAGCGCGTTGCGGGCGGCTTCAACGCGGTGAGCCATAAGGACGCTTTTGAACACGTGATACATGTCCAGGTTATTAGCTTGTGAAAACTGGCCGCTACTGCGTACTTCGTCCAGCTTTTCATTGATGAGCGCTTTAGTGCTGCGCAGAGTTTCGTTTTTCTTGCTCAGGTTCAGGTAAGCGGCTTGTGCAATCTGGAAAGTTTTAGCGGCGATAGTAACGTTCATTTTCGTTTCTCTAAGGTTGTTGGCGACATCTGCCGCTGAGCCATTAATATATGCTCTGCTGAGCATGCTGGCAAGGATTAATCTTAAGCAAAAAGTGCTACTAGGGTACTAAATAAAAGCTCCTTTTAATTGTTTATGCCTCTATATGCTGTGTTAAGGAATCGAAAAGCAATGACATACAATACTAAATTTATCTTGCATAAGTCTTTTAGGAATAGTTATAGTTGTTTTCCGCCAAACACAGCTAACAACAGGAACACTCACTCATGGCAAAAGCGTATGTTGTGATAGAGAAGGGGCTTAAAGCCCGCCACGCTTTGATGATTATGTGCATTGAGGGGCCAGCCGAATTTATTGAGTTCGCGACCAGCCGACTCTCCAAGCGCTACGCCTCAATGGGCATCACAGAAGCCGGTGCAGCCGCAGGCACTACCCGGCATTTCTTTAAAATCAATTTCACGCTTCGCTCTGATTTCATGGCCGACTGGAAAGAGGCAAAGCTCGCCGCGCCGGACCTGAAAAAGCGCATCACCAAGGACAACGTTGTCCCTGACGCCAGCGCAGTGATGAAAGCCCAGCTTGAGCTCAACAAGGCTGAAGAAGCTTTAGCCAGAGCCATCGAGCGAAGCCCTGCACCTGTAAAAAACACCTACCCGGCCAAGGCGCTGAGCGCGAAGCGTGGCGGCGTTCGACGTGCACACCGGCAGCTGGTGATCAACAAAATGGAGGCGGAAGTTCTCGATGCGCTATTTGTCGATAAAGACCGCACCAAGCCGCAGCGGATCTCCATCGCACGCGTTCCCTATAAGGATCCGTATGGCCATCCGGTTAAAGGTCGCGCTCTTTGTCATCAGGCAGCAGAGGAACACTGGGCTAAGTGCGTTAAATCGCATCGCCTGGCTATCCCGATAGGCCAGATCACCCCGGATTACGCAAAGCGAGTGTTAGAGACATTCGGCAGCCTGGAGGCATATCTGGGTTTCATGTTGGTCGGAAACACAACGGCGTTACGTCTCCCGGTCATTGAAAGAGCGCTGGAGCAGCTGAAAGAGATCCCCGCTGAAATCAGCCGCGAGGAAGTACTAAGCGCGTATCAGGTGGCCACACGTTCCGTTAACGAGTTCGCCGCCTGGCTGGAGATGGTCAACGCCATGTATCACTACGATGTGTTGGATATTGTGCGGGGAATCACGCATATGCAGGCGTTTGATCCAAAGCGCTACCAGCTGGCACTGACAGTACTAAAAGCGATGCGTAAGCGACTCGTTAAAGTCGACGAGCGACAGGTTAAAGATATTGAAAACCCGTTCACCATTTCAATTTGTGCGCCAGAAGACGAGATTTGCGAACCAGAGGAAGCAGCATGAGCCAGAAACAGCACCTGACCGCCAAGTTCACGCCGACAGCGAGTAATGCCCTCGACTGGTGGACAAACAAAATGAAGGAAGGCGGTTATCAGGCTTTTTGCGCCGAGATGGAACGCGCCGCAGCTGAAGTCATGGGCCGTTATGGCTTCGACGATGAAATCATGCGGGCATTCGATGTAGACAAAGTATTTGAGTTCAAGCGCACATGAGTGATCGATATTTTGCGCTCAAAAAGCCCTGTGCAAATTGCCCGTTCCTGAGCGAAGGCGGCATAGAACTCAATCCGGGAAGGCTGGACGGCATCAAGGCGGAGCTACTGGGTAACAGTTTTGCTTCTTTCCCGTGCCATAAAACGACCTACGCCACGGGCGGCGAAAACTCAGAATGCGGCGACCATTACCACCCATCCGGTAAGGAGGCCCACTGCGCAGGCGCTACGGCATACCTGTTAGCAAACGGTCAGTCGAATGTGTTCATGCGCCTTTCGATGAGTAGCGGCCAGATTAAGGCGTCAGATTACGATGATGCGATAGCTCTGATTGATACCTCGCCGCCAGAAGCCATGGGCGAAGAATGGTGAGTAACGGCTGTACACAGGAAATCTTTCCACACTACGCGCTGACCCCGTTCGGCGCGCTCCACAATCAGTAAAAAGGTCGCCAACCTATGACAGATAAAAATAAATCCTACACCTGCACATTTGCGGTGGGGCAGTCACACACAGCAGTTGGCCGGAAAGACGGCTCATTTGAAATCTATGATGACCAGGGGGATTTAAGCTGCACCTTGCCTGCTGGCACCCCTGACGCAATTATCCCTCAGCTGGTGGCTGTTATTGGCAGCGCAACCAAGCACGCCTTTGAGAGTGGCCGCAACGCGGGCATTCACCAGTTCCAAAGCCAGATGCGCGGCCTGATTGGCGCGGCGGAGTCCAAATGAAGAGTAATTTTTCTTTCAACCTGGCCGTCCGTAAGCTGATGCGCCGCAAGAAAATGAAGCAAACCGAGATGGCCTGCATGCTGGGAGTAACGGCGCGTACAGTGTCGGACACGATTAGCCGTGGACAGCCAACAATCACAACCTGTGAAAAGTACGCCGCTGCCCTTGGTGTAACTCTCACTGAGCTGATCAGCGAGGGGTATATCTGATGAGCCTAAAAGTTGATGTTCTCAAAGCGTTCCTGACCGACACCGATCGCCACCAGCTCCAGATCATCCAGGATGACGGCGTACATCGCCACATTGTCCTTTGTCGTCCGGGGAGCAGCATTTATCTCTTTGGCCTGGTCACGTGGCCGGGGCACCTCACTGTTTATGGTGACGCCGGCACAATGACATTCCGCCGCCTCGATGACATGTTCGACTTCTTCCGCACCGACCACCCGGAGGCCGATCTATCAACCAATCCGGACTATTGGTCTGGGAAATCGGAAGGCCTGAGCGGCACCGCCAGGGCTAACTGCTTTGAATGGGATGCTGAAGGGTTTGAAAATAACGTCAACACAGCCTTTGACGGCTGGAAAGAAAGTCAGGAGTTCGATCCTGAAGAGCTGGCGGATGCCAGCAGTGAAAGCGCTCAGCTAGTGGAGCAATACACCTACGAAATAAATCAGATTCTGAATATCTCTTACGATGAGCATGAAGCAATGGCCATGGTGCGTGACATGGAGGGCTGCTACGAAATTTTCGGTGACGAATGGTATGACGTGAGCGCCCGCCGCCTGCGTCCGAGCTTCCTGTGGCTGTGCTACGCCATCCAATGGGGTATCAGAAAATACGATCTGAAAAAAATGGCCGTTGCTGCCGTGACCAAGTCAATCAACATGCGGGAGCTGGTGGCATGAAAGACCGCTTTTACCTCATCTGCACCCGCGACAGCGTGGGCAGTAATGCCGCATTTCACTGCCATAACGGTCAGGGCTACAACACCAATATCGATATGGCGCACGCTTATACGCTGGAAGAGGCGCAGCGCGCCTGGAACCATGGCCGCGAGATAGACCAGCCCGTCTGCGCTACAAGTGTGGATGCGCTGGCTGTGATCCACGTCGATCACCAGCACGTGCCGTACAAGACCACCATTGAGCAGGGGTGCACCCAGTACGTAGCGTTTCAAAAGCAACGCTGGGACGGCAACGACCTTTACTGGCTGCGTAATGGCGGCATGCCCACAACCGATTTCACCAAAGCAACCATCTACCCGGAGCCAGGCGATCAGGACGGGCTGGTGTGGTTGCCTTTTCATGTGGCTGACAAAGTTAAGCGGCGCACATTCCCGCTCACGCTCTTCAATGCTCGCCGCATGGTTCAGGCAATGGGTTTGCGCGTTCCCGCTCATATCAAACGGATTCGACGCCGTAAGCCCAGCAGCGGCAAGGTCCGCTTTAACTGCCCGGAGTGCGGAAAAATCAGCTGGCAGTTCGATCCTTACAATTTCACCGGCTGTAACGATTATTTCTGCGAGGGCGCGCGCTGATGGAGAAGGACGTTTTAGACATGTGCTGTGGTCCACGCATGATGTGGTTCAACAAAGCGGATCCGCGTGTACTTTTTTCCGATATTCGGGAGGAAACCCACCAGCTGCCCGATCGGGAGCTGGTTATCTGCCCGGATACCATTGCCGACTTTCGCGAACTGCCGTTTGCGGATGAATCTTTTTACGTGGTGGCATTCGATCCGCCGCACCTCACGCGCGCCGGTGAAAAAGGCTGGCAGCGGTTGAAGTACGGGGCGCTCAACAAAGGCACCTGGCGCGAAGACCTGCGCGCCGGGTTTGCTGAGGCATTCAGGGTGCTGAAGCCTCACGGTGTTCTCATCTTCAAATGGAATGAAACGCACATCCCGGTGCAGGAAATTTTAGCGCTGACCACCCAAAAGCCCCTGTTTGGCCACAACAGTGGCAAACGCGGTTTAACACACTGGTTCACATTCAAGAAGGACGGCGAGTAATGGCAAAAACTAAACCCCTGACGAAAGCAGAACGCGCCTGGCTTAAAGAGCTGCAGGACGTGCTAAACCGCTGCCCTTCAACGCGCATCGGCTTTTATACCACCGGCGACCCGCAGCTCAGCCTGCATGATGCGACCCGTGAAAACGAAATAGGCGACGATCGGGACGAGAACGGCGGCGAGTGGTGTAGCGCCGCGCAGCGTCTCAAGGCGGACTTCGGCGGAGAAACGCTGGATTTCCCCAATGCAGTTCACAGCACGGCGGGATAAGCATGAAAACCATTCCGATTAACGTATCGATGTACGACACCCAAACCCGCCAGGTGACTCATAAGGATAGCCAGTTAGCGATCGTTCCCGCGCCTTCGGGAACCTGTCCGCAATGCGCCTGTAAGCATGAGGAAGGTATGCCGCATAACCGGGACTCGCTTCACTACCAGTATTCATTCTTTGCGGATCATCAGCGCTGGCCAACGTGGGCGGACGCAATGTCGCACTGCAGCGACGAAGCAAAAGAGCTGTTGGTGGGCTTCCTCGCAAACCATGGAATTAATGCACACGGAGAAGAAAAGTAGATGGCCAGGCAATTCACAGTGATTTTAGTAGCTGATAGCGGCTTCAGGCATTGCCGGGTTAAGGCCAATGACCGGCGCCAGGCGGAAGACATGGCGCGTGATGCTCACCAACAGCGCAACCCCAAAGAGTCCGTGCCGAAGTGCGCCGGTGTTGTTTCTGGCTGGCCTGAAACGTGGGTGGGTGAATGATGACGCCACAAGACATTTACGAACGCCTGGATCATCTGGCAAGCGATGCTCACAAGGTCGCTTGCTCACTGGACGTCGGGCGCGAACGCACGGAAGCATTCGCGCTTTACACCGTATTGCACCGCCTTCAGCGCCGTGGCGCCGCGATGCGTATTCATGACGCCACCAATCCGTTGATGGATTATGTTCCCCGGCCATCAGTAGAACTACCGCGCGAGCTAAGAATGGATGTGCGTCATACAGGCCCGATCCTTGTCTCGACTGAAGAGGCTGTGTATTTAGCCAGTGCCGTTAAAGAAATGCTGCGCAACGCCAACATTGAGGTATTGAAGTGACTGAACAATTTCTGATACCAGCCATCAATCCACAACTCGCAGAGAATCAGGTGAACGGGAATGGCTAAAACACAATTGCAGCTGGCTAATCATGCCTGGCGCAAAGCAACAAGCGATTGGCCCATGAGTCGTAAACAACACCGTGATTTTTGCCGCAGCAACGCCAAAGTGACGGTAGAGAGCATGGCGTATATGGGAGAGCCACCCTTTGAGGATCATCACGAAGCATATGAGGCTGTGCTTGAAGAGCTGAGCGAATGGCATGACTGACTTATTGCGGGATTATGCGCGCCTGGTCATTGCGAAGGTTTCGCAGCTGGTTGATGAGCGCCTTCAGCTGGTAATCATAGGGCACTTTGGGTGCTGGAAGCCCCCTGAGCAGCTGCACCGTGAGCAGGTGACTGTAACGGTTCAACCGGAAGGGTTAGGGCATCGCTACAGCGTATGGCGTAAGGACTTGCAGATAGGCACGTTCCTGGTCTGCCTGGAAGCAACCGAAAAGAACACTGAGGTCAATTTTTCGAAGGTGGAAGTTTTACTCCCAAAGCCAGTCAGCAAAATTACTATACCGGCTGATTATATTGTTTGTATTGACAAGCAAACCTGAGCCCATTACATTCATCCCATGGCGCTAACGAGCGCCACCGCCCTGGCGGCTCCAGGCACTAAGGAATACCCAATGAAACCGATGTTAAAAGCTGCTTTCTTCACCCTCGTTAACGATCTGCTGGCGAAGGGCTTCACCCCGACCGTCGACTGTGGTTATGCAGGCAATAAAGCCCACCTGCTTTGGGAAGATGCAGAAGGCCGCTTTCAGGTTGAGCCGCTCTATCAAGCCGCGTCGCGCGAACCCAACAACTCAATATGTGCTCGCTTTGAAGGCTGGTTAGCACAAGCCGTAGCGGCATACCAAGCCCCCTCAAAGGAAGCCGAGTCAATGACGCCTACCGCCGCAATCCAGCACATGGCTTACACCCTGACTGGCTTGATCGAGCAGAGCAAGAAACCTGGCTTTGTTGACGCTGAGGCTTACGCAGACATTCAGTCCAATCTTGCCACAGTTAATGCGCAGTGCAGCGACCTTGCGACCCTGGTATGGCTCAAAAACCACCACTGTGCGGGCTACATTGGTACTGAATGCTCCTTTGAAGATGTCAACGAGCCTTACCTGAACCTGTTCAATCACATTCTGGAGACTGGCTGGCGTCCCGGCACCTCGCCAGCTCACAGAATGACGCTGAGCAATATGTTTGAACTGGAATGGTGGGACGTCCAGAATATCGCGGTAACTAAGCGCGAGGGCGCTGATGTGTATGGCACAGCTTCAGTTACCGATACGGAAGGCGAGTATCAGATAGCTTTTGAATGGCGCATGGAGACGGGGAGCAAGGCGGAATCATTAGACTTGCCAGCGATCGTCTACATCACCGCAGGCTCCTTTGTGCTGCCTTATGATTTCTCAATTTTACAGGATGACGGCACGCCAATGAACGCGCTGGAAGCCATTGAGGAAATGGATTGCGCCCTGGGCTTTAGCTCTGACATTTTCAATAACGTCTACCACACACTGCCGCCTACCGAGGCAGCAAACCAACAAGGGTAACTATGGGTGACAAACAACGCGATCCCCGCGCATTAAACTCCCTCAAAGGAGATGTTCAGGCGACAGCTCAGATACAGATGCGCGTGACCCCCGATCGCAAAAACCGCTATGTGTCGGAAGCCCAGAAAGAGGGCTTGAAGCTGTCCGAGTGGATCCAGAAGCATTTAGATGCAGTATGCGGTAATCCGGCAGATTCATGCCGAAATGAGGATATCTGATGCAGATAAGAACGCTTTTTACCTGCGATGGGTGCGGATGTGAGCGCTTAGACGAACATGAAAGCCGCTGTGACTGCATGATCGAACAAGGCACTTGGACAGAGAGCCAGATCTCAATGCTGCCGGTGAATATCGATTTCGCTAACCCGATCTTTCAGGTGCTGGATAACGCCGACTGCGACAGCTGGCGCACCATTAACGATGAAGGTTACGAGCGGTACACGAAAGATGGTGTGCCTACTCGCGTAGTGTATGCCGAACTGAGAGGTGAATGATGTCAAAGACGCTAAACGACTGGCTGAACGGTGGCCGCATCCAGTGTGCTGAAGAAGCTGAAATCATTAAGAGCAACAGCCATCTGATGGAGATTTTCGGCACGGCATCCTATTTCAACCGCCGCATACAATGTGCGGATGGCTTCTCCCTGAGCGTTCAGGCCAGCGCAATGTTTAGCTGCCAGCCAAATGAGAGCCTTGCTGACGTTTCGGGTTACACGGCTTTTGAGATTGGCTTCCCAAGCCACGATGACCCACTACTGAATGCGCGGATGGGGGAAGATAACGTTCTGGGAAACATTGAGCGTGCCTTCATAGAGCAGCTGGTGGCATCACATGGCGGAATCGTGGGCTATGACGACGATCGCGGATTTCAGGAGTAAAGATTGAACAGGCAGGACATAAAAGCGCTGTTTCTGGCCAACGGATTTGCTGAGAAACCTCAGCCGGACGGCAGCACTGATTTAAACCCCTACGTTTACACCGCCGCTGAGGCGCTTATAGCGCGCGTGGTTGACGTTTACGGCCATCCGGTCGGGAATGTTCAGGTGGTCGGCGCTGGTGGCGCAGCGACACGCACAGTGGCCCTGTTTCATGATCGCGCTGCCAGCCTGGAGCTGCCCGTGTACGTGATGAGGGAGCAACGCGCATGAAACAGGTGGTTGTGTGGCTGCTGGTGGCAGTAGCTGCGCTGGTGAGCTGGGCGCTGGCTGAATGGCGGTTTGAAGGCTGGAAGAAGCGCAAGCGCCGCATTGTGCTGTTACTGGTGCTGGCCGTGGGCGCGCAGCTCATCGCATGGAGGATTCTGGTTCGTGGATAACTGCGGTGCCGGTGCGTCGGGAGTCTCTCGTAGAGCACCGGCGTTTGGCCGGCGACCCGCTACCTGTCGTACTTGATCCTATGGGCCTCCCTGAATGGTAGTCCGGAGAGGTTCAACGGCTCCGGCGCAACCTGAGCAAGCCCATAATTATAACTGTCAGCAGTAACGCGCTTAGAAACGTGAAGTCGATTAACAGGTCTGCCGTGTCCTCCACACCAGAGCTGTTAAACCAGCCAGCAAGTGTATCGGTAAAATTTGGTGCGGTAAGGCGAACGACCCAGGCAACCGCAAAATTCATTACTATCAGCAGAGCAATGAAAGCCAGTACGCGTAAACTCCATTTTTTCATCATTAATCCACCTGTATTGTGCCGTAGGCTTTCATCTGAGAGCCGGGCACATTGATCATACTTGTTCTAAGAAGCTGTCGGCGGAGATGTTCAAAATCCGTTATGTGGTTCAGGGTTATACACCCTTCACTTAATCCCATTGGCCCGATCGGGTGGAGACGGAAATTACCGCGTTTAACTCCCTCTATAAACGTCCAGTCATCAATTTTGCCGTCAGACCTGTAAAGCGCAAACCATTCTCGGCGGTCAGTACCGTAACCATATTTCAATATGCTTTCCCGCAAATCACCGAGTCGCCCGCCAGACTCCCGCCCAACGATGTAGTAGCGCCCTTGGGGGATAGGGCCAATATTTTTCACTGTAGTGAGGCTGGCATTGTTACGCCCCTGCTTCTGACCAGAGAATGCCGGGAACGTGCCGATCCCGTAACAGGTGAGAAGAGACATAGGCATGCCGTTAAGGGCGAAATTACAAGTCAAAGCCATAGTAATCATCCAAGTTGATTAATGTTCGGGACTGATTATAACAAAAGCTTCAGCAATGTTAATAAATCGAGGCCCACACAAATAGTTTTACTGCTCTGTGGATAGTCGACTTTCCAATAGTGATGGTTTGTTAAGCCAGCTGAGCAAGCTGTGTTAAGTCAGCTTTACAAGAGATTGATTAAATTAGATATTTACAGAATTCTCTCTTTTATTTATCCGGGATGGTGATAATGTGAAATGACACACCAGCACGAGGAACCAGTTGTGATAGGCACGCACCGAGAATGTAAGCTCAAAGAGACATTAAGAGAGTTAGAGGCGGAGCTGTCGGCACCGCGCTTCATAGTTAAACAGGCGCACAACTACCCAAGCATGAAGGAGTTTGCGCTAATAGACGTACTGGCCGATGTGGAATTTGCCACGGTGACGATATCCCCCCATACCCTAACTGTTGTCGACGGCAACAGGAGGATCGCCCACACATTCACCTCGCCAAAGCCTGACGTCATAAACCTGGTGGAGACGATAGGGTGCGATCCGCTTTACTGGTCATTCCAAATGGCAAGGCACTCTAACAACGCGGATGTTGATGAGTGTTACGAATGGGACTGGGAAAGCTTTCAGGGGGCTATCCATATGCAGATTCACTGTTGGGAGAAGGATCTCCAGGATGCACCGCCAGAAGTCCGTCAAGAGCTTGAGCCAATCAAGGCAGCTTGCCAGGAAGTGCTGGATTGCGCGCCATCACTGGCCGATGTAAGGCTACTGGAACGCTGCTGGCCGCATAAAGAATACGATCTGTTCTCCCTGGTGCCATTAGATGACTTTTTCATCTGGGGCAGAAAGTATTTACAGGCGCTGGTGGTCATTAAGCAAGTTGCAGGAGCGGCAGGCATTCAATCAAACGCTTAAAATTACCGCCTAAAGTATGATTCCCTCAACAGAGAGGGGATCGTCAATCAACCCCCCTGAACCCCAACCCCGCTGTATCCGTCACTACGTAAGCCACCACGCCCCAAACGGGCGAATCATCAGCCATAAAATCAGCCGGTTCTTTGATGTTGTGGATCGTCTGCACGCCTCCGAGCTCCTGCAGCGCCATACATGGCCGGGTTAACAGCCTGCGCATTACAAACTCACCTCCGACCGTCGCTACCACGATATGGCCATGCCCTGGTGTTCTTGAGCGATCAACGGCCATCATTGAGCCTTTGAGAATACCCACTTCAGGGTAATGCCCGCCGCACAGCATGATGTAAGTGGTGTTCTGATTGAGATGAACATGAGAGTCGATAGTGATCCGTTGTTCGACGTAGTCGGTCGCCGGGGAAGGAAAGCCCATGATACTCACTCCGGAATAACTGTATATTCATACAGTATCAATTAAGCCGGGTAAATACGCAACCAACTCCAGTGAATGCAATTGCATTCGTAATGCAGGTGCATTATTATTGAGGCGTTGATTGTGAGGAAAAAGCCAATTATGAACATTTTAAAATCTGATGTAGCGCTGAGAGTGCAATCCCGCCTCACAGAGCGCAGTCAAACAACCATACCGCCCGCAGTCAGGGATGCGCTCCACCTCATGCCGGGTGAATATCTTGAGTATTCGCTTTTGGCTGGTGGCCAAGTGATGCTTTCACGTCAGCAGGAAGAAGAAGAGCACCTGGATCCGGTGATCCAAAGCTTCCTGAGTTTTCTGGATAAGGATATGGAGGCCAACCCTCAAAATCTGAAGCCGCTTGATGCATCATTGTTTGCGCGTATTAACGAGCTGACTGCTGGCATGGACACCGATATAGACGCGGAACTAACGGACGACGACTAATGACCCCAGAGTCAGAAAAAATAAACGGGTGGACCGTATTACTCCACCCGTGCTTTCAAGAGCAGATTACCAACCTGACTGAGCAGGTCGAGAAAGAGCGAGAGAAAAACCCGGACACTTTCCAAGGCAAGCGTTGCACCAAACTTTTGGATGTTGTGAGGAAAGTCATTAACGAGGGGATCACCGTTAACCCGTCCGGGAATGAATACCGTCAGGGGAACACGCTGGGTGAAGGATATCGGGGCTGGCGCAGGGCAAAGTTTGCAGCTGGACGTTATCGCCTGTTCTTCAGATACGACACACAGAGCAAGATAATTATTCTGGCCTGGATGAATGACGAAACCACATTACGCACCTATGGCTCTAAATCTGATGCTTACCGCGTCTTTAAGGGAATGCTGGAAGATGGCAACCCACCTGATGACTGGGCCGAGCTGGTGGAAGAGTCAAATGACAGCCGAACGTTTGTTTCTCTCATGCGCGTAGTCAAATAACAATCACGCTGGCGTCGAGAGTTTGTAAATTTAGTATCTTATGTTATAGAATCCCTTCCGAGCGCGAGCCTGGCCGCGTTCACGTTGAGGCTGTTTTCCATGCGCTTATCTCTCTTGCTGTTCAATCGTGAGTGCATGCAAAGCAGCTTTAGCATTATCTGAGCGTATAACTACCATTTTGTCCCTTAAGGCGCTTAACCGCGCCTTATTCTTAGGTAGCCGCTAAACCCACACGAACTGAAATCTTATGACGGGGTAGCCTTTGGCAGCCGAGCACAAGAGATTTACATCGTGGGAGATTTCGCAGTACCTCATTGAGCATGGCAGACCAGCCAGCGCCAGAGAGGTTACAGAAGGGTTGAAAAAGCGTTATCCACAATACCGTTCGTCGGTTAGCGAAGTGTACTTACGTATGCTGTCTATCGCGAAATCGCATAATTCGGACTGTATTGTTGATGATACTGTCAGGCCGCGAACCTTCCACCTCAAGCACCTGGATGATGCCTTTTTTAAGCGCTGTCGCAATCCGGAACGGATCGACCCAAGGCGGCGGACGGTAATGCTGATGAGCGATGATGAGAAGGAAAGGGCAGAGAGCGAAATATTACGCCTTGCCCTTTCACTAATGGGACGATCACGATTAGCCAGATAGCTTGCTGGCGAAATTAGCAAGCATCGGATTGGGCTTCTTATCTGCAACTGGTGGTTCAGCTGGTGGCTTTTCATCCGGTTTTTCGGATGTGGCCTGCTGCTGAGTTTCTGGCTCTTCTGCCTGCTGTTCCTGGGCTGATGGTGGTTGTGCGACAACCTCCACCGGGACGGCAACGGGTGCAGTATGGGGAGTAACCCCCATAAAATCCTGCAATCGCGCCAGCACAAGCAGCTGACGCTCTCTCACATTCAGGTTTTCAAACCCTTCCGTGTCCAGGAATGCGAGGACTGGCTCTAAGCCAGCCTCTTCAAGCATCTGACCAGAACGCAGCGCCGCAATCACTTTGGCACGCTTTTCGGCGTGTTCTCCCGATGCACGAAATTCATCTACAAAACGGCATGAAGCCGCTGATTTTCGCACCTGGGCGGTGATAGAAAACGTTAAAGCATCACGTTTGCGGGCGTCATTCTCTGCCATATCACGCCTCCGTTACGGGCTTCGTGAGCTCGGCCATGATGTGCGCCTTACGCTGCTCCAGCATGAGGAATGCACCATCAACGACAGCCCGCTCCGGGTGAGCCGGAATATGGGTGTAGTCGTGCCAGTCACTGCTCAGATCGCCAACGAACTCGAGCGCACCGCCCAGCCAGTTAGCCCCGCCGCCAACAAACAGCAGCATATCGATATCATCAGCGAAACCGTGCGTAACCGCGCGGATGTCACTCTTAATCTGTTCAGCCAGCTCTTGCGCCGCCTGCAAAATCAGAGGGCGGATATCTTTACGGTGTGCTTCGCGGGCTTTTGCCTGTGAACCAATGTAGCCACGCTCAATGAAGCCATCCATAGACGCCATATTCAGCTCTTTGGACTCACTCAGGCCCAGCTCCTTCTCATGCAGCTGGATGAGGTGATAGAGGCGCTGAACCATCACGTGAATGCCGTGCTCGGTGGTGATGCGGTTCAGGACGTCAAGCGAGCTGTTTACCACGGCGATATCGCAGGTGAAGCGGCCAAGGTCAACGATGATGCAGCGCGTCACGCCTTCGAACGCA
Source organism: Erwinia sp. 2186 (assembly GCF_057812255.1). Taxonomy (NCBI): domain Bacteria; kingdom Pseudomonadati; phylum Pseudomonadota; class Gammaproteobacteria; order Enterobacterales; family Erwiniaceae; genus Erwinia; species Erwinia sp. 2186. The sequence continues at coordinate 40,397 of NZ_JBSZSZ010000001.1, forward strand.
GGGTTGAGCGTGCCGTCCGGGCTGACGCTGGCGCTGACGTAAGCGGTAACGGCTTCCGGCATGATCACCGAGTGGATAACGCGCGGCGGCTTAATGGCACCGGTGTAGCTGGTGATCGGCTGCATGAGGTTCTTTTTCTTTTCCTCAATGCGGGCGTAGTTGATGCCGTTGTCGCCATAGAACTGATCGGCAGGCAGTGTATCAGCGATAACCACGTCACGACCGCTCAGGCCCGCTTTAACCAGTGCATCCAGCACCAGGACGCGGTTTTGCGCAGACAGCTGGTAAATGGTGTCACAGGTGTTCTCCAGCTCCATGCTGGTGCCATCGTCAACAACAGAGAACAGTGCGCCATCGGCGGTCAGCCACGTCGAGGTTGATTCTTGCGTACCCTGCTGAAGCAGGCCACGGCGAATGAGTGACGGTGAAATTTTGAAGACGTCATTGCCCTGATCGTCGGTGTAACGCACTGCGATATTGCCTGAGCCACCATCGACAGCAACGAAAACAGGGGTTTGTGCACTTTTAGTCATATCTAAATTTTCCCTAACTTTTAAACGAATTACATAAGTGATTGATTGATTGTTGCGGGTTCATCTTACGAAATGTCGGGTAAATTGCAACAAAATAACGGTAATTCGTCCGACAAATGGCGAGAACGTGATCACCGGGTGCGAGAAAACCTTGATCACGGCAGATGTAACGATCAATAGAATCGGTGATCAACGTAGTAATAGACGGTGATCGCGAAGTGAAAACGGACTGGAATGAACACAGAGAACGCCTAGCCCAGATGAGGCAGAAGCAGGACGTTACGATAAAGGAATATGCTGATTTATATGATTTAAATCACGGCACAGCCCGCCGTAACCTGGGCGTGGGAACCAGTCAGGTGGGGGCTAAATCTGCCTCCAAAACAGCCCCGCGATCAGTTTCGCGATCAAAAACACCTCCGCGATCAATTGATCGCAAAAGCAAAACTGATCACAAGCGTGATCAAACCTCAGCGGGCGAGCAGGAAACCACCGCCAATAAAATCAATGCGTTAAGTGAGCAGGTGCGCGCCGCCAAGGCACGCGACACGGCCCCCGGTGCTGAAACGCCCGCGAGTGTGCTCACGGGACAATTGATGGATGTTGTCGGCAAAAAGACCAAGTCGGGGCGCGCCGGTGATCAGAGTAAAGCTGGCGGCCAGGTGTTGGTTGGTGCCCTCGTCCCGGACGACAACGATCTCGCGGAAGCCGAGGCGCTGATGAGCCGCGCCGGTGTCGATGACATTGAGGCGAGAATGATACGCAGCGCCCTCGTTAATCAGTTTGCCCTTGAGCGCGCGGTTACTGAAATGCTCGCCCACCTGGAAGAACACGTACCCGGCGAGGATGAGCCGCCCACCATCAACAAAGCCGTTTCCGTTCTCGCTGCAGCCGCAGCCAGCATCAACGATACCGCCCGCACCATGGCCGGACTCCGCCAGAGCTATTCCAAAGACCAACGCGAGCAGCAGCTCCACCTGCGCAAACTCTCAGAGCCAGAGCGTGTGATGGAGGCTTACGCCCGCCGCAAGGCAGAGAAGTGGACCGCCATGGAAACAGCCATCTACATCGAGGCGAACGGCTTCAAAGTTCCTTCTCTGCTGCTGGAGTTGGCCCGCGCAGAGATGAAAGAAGGGGCAGGAGAAGACATTAACTCACAGCCTGTTGACCTGGCAGAGCTGGATCGCCGCGCACGTGAGCAGCGCGCCACACGTATGGCCGAGTTAGAAATCACGCTGGCCGAGAAGCGGGAAGCCGTCAACGTGATTGTGGACGACATGGGGGCGGGTGACGTGTCCGCTGACGGCTCACTGAATGACCTGAACCTGATGCCGGACTTTGCTGATGGTGAAGAGCCGGACGAAGAGATTAACAACCATCTGTATGGAGATGTAGACGATGGCCACCAGCAATAAGGCTAAGCGCTCGGTATTAGATGACCCGCGCTGGCAGGAGCTGGTTCTGTTGTACCGATACGACTGGATCAGCGCCGCAGAAGTGATGTTTGGCAAGATCCCGACATGGCAGCAGGAAATGATTATTGAGGCCGTACAGGAAGGAGGCAGTAAGACCACGGTCGCCTCCGGACACGGTACCGGAAAGTCAGATATGACCTCAATCATGATTCTCTGCTACATGCTGTTCTTCCCCGGCGCCCGCGTCATTATCGTGGCGAACAAGCTGCAGCAGGTTAAGACGGGGATATTCAAGTACCTCCGTGAAAACTGGAAAGTCTGCCTTAAGCGCTTCCCGTGGCTGAATCAGTACTTCACGCTCACGGACATGATGTTTTTCGCCACCGAGTCTAAGGGTGCATGGGAAGTGGTGCCCAAAGGCTTCCGCTTGGGTAACGAAGAAGCGCTAGCCGGCGAACACGCCGAACACCTGCTTTACATTATCGATGAGGCATCCGGCGTATCAGATAAGGCGTTTGGCTTCATCAAGGGCGCATTGACGCAGGAAGATAACCGCCTGTTGCTCATCTCGCAGCCCACGCGGACCAGCGGGGAGTTTTATGACTCACATCACCGCCTGGCTGTCACTCCGGAGAACCCGAACGGCATCTATAGGGCGATCCGCCTCAACAGCGAAGAGTCGCCACTGGTTACGCTGCAGTTCATCCGGGAAAAGCTGGTGGACTACGGCGGGCGGGAGAATCCGGAATACCTCATCAAGGTGCGCGGTGAGTTCCCATCCTCCATATCCGGCTTCCTGCTGGGCCGTGACGACTGCGATCGCGCAATGCGGCGTAATGTATACCTGGCTAAGGGCTGGGGCTGGGTGGCGTGCTGCGACGTGGGTAACGGTCGCGATAAGTCGGTACTCTCAATATTCCGCATCAGTGGCTACGGAAAACACCGGCGCGTGGTGCCATTTAAGGTGCTGGAAATGGAATCCACCGTGACCCCGTCACGTTTCGCGGACTACATCTACAGCGAATGTGATCCGGAGGTGTACCCGAACATCACGATTGTTATCGATGGAGATGGCGTGGGTGCCACAACGGCGGACGTACTGGAAGAGAAGCACGGCGTGATTGCGCAGCGCATCCGATGGGGCTTCCCGCTTCACAACAAAGAGCTGCGTAAGCGGTTCATCAACCAGCGTGCATATGCAAACGTCTATGCGGCCAACGCCGTGCGACAGGGCCGTATGAAATTTGATAAGGGCGGGAAAACCACTGACCAGGCGAGCAAAATCCCGGTATTTCTCAATGAGGCAGGCCAATGGGTGTGCATGCCTAAAGAGCAGATGAGGGCGAAGCTTAACCTGAAATCGCCCGATCACTGGGATACCTTCTGCTTTACTCAACTGGCAGATTACATCCCGGCGAACGAGGTGATCAGCAGGGCTGATGAGAGCCGCCGTAATGAGGCGCTGGACTGGCTCAAGGACTAACAAACCCTCCGGGCTGGTGGAGGGTTATTCTGTGTCTCCACCAGCTGGATTCACTTCACCGGCGGCATTGCCAGCACCTTTGACGGCAGCGGCTTTCTTCTCCGTACCGGCGCGGCGTTTGCTGTTGGCGCGGTTCCATGACTCACGGGTGCGGGCCTTGGCCACTTCCGGGTTACGGACTTCAGCGGTAGCGCGTTCGATATCCGAAATCAGGTAGATTTTGGAATCTTTATAGACGGTGATAGGCAGAGGCTGCACGTTGTCATAGATAGAGGTGCGACCGTTCGCGCTCTTTTCGCCGAGCTTCAGGCCATAACGCAGCACGCGATCATCAAAGAAAACGCCGTTCGCGGTGACGCGTTCCATGAGTTTCTTTTCAACCGTTGTGTTGTAGGTGCAGATCAAATCCTCATACCCGCCACGGCGCAAGCGCAGCGCTGTTTTCGGCGGAAGGCTGCTGAGTAATTCCAGCTGGGTTTCAAGGCTCTGAATGAATTGTTTAGTATCTTCTGTGCCCTTGAACTGCTCGATCGTGGACTTGATCTTATCGATAACGTCCTCACGGCTAATCTTCTTCGAAGTGATGGCCGGGACAACGTTTACACGAACGCGGTTAGCTCCCTCGATGTACTTCGGGGCTGGCTCATAAAGGGATTTCTCAATGCCTAGCTCAGGATACAGGCGTAGCTGTTCGGCGTACTCATTCCACTTGGCGATCTGCTCGCGCCAGTAATTTGCCTTACGCTCAGGAACCTGAACCACGGGGCGGAATTTCTGCCCGTGCATGTTTGTGCTGTGTGCTGCGGATTCTAATAGGGCTTTAGTAAGAAACGCGTCCCGGAATTCAATGAATTCCTGATACAAGATCTCAGCCTTTCTGATGTCATGCATACTGATTACTCTCCAAGCAAGGCGCGCAACGTGCACGCCTTAAACTAAGGAGTAAATTAGTATATTTCCAGGGTTAAATCGACCAAAAGGACAGTAGCTGACAATTTTTTATTAGTTTATTGCACTATTACAGACTTTTCTCAGCGCATTTCTAAAGGCACGACGGTTTTCACTGGACATGCGTACAGTCCCGCACACGATGGAGAAGTGTTTTACAAGAATGGAGACGGCACCAGGTCGGCACACATCAATGTGAAGTTTGGTTATGGCGCAATTTACATCTTCTATTACGGGGAGTGTTGCCGTGATCGTCATCTTGTCAGCTCGTCAAATTATATTGTTACTTTTAACACTTTTTCGGAATGGCCTTATATATCATTTCAAATAGTGATTAACCACGGCACCACCGGACATTAGGTCCGGTTTAAATGAAATAGTTATGCGTTGGGTAAAAATTGTCCTGTAATCAGGTAAGGGAAGCGTAAGGGGGATGAAACTAATAATCACCAAATGAAACCGTTACAATGCGACGATCGGCAACCAAGATTACATAACATCCAATATGTAATCTTGGCATAGGGGGCTGATACCACTCAAAAAATGAAGTTTTCTCATGTTGATTGGTCTAACCAGTGCGCCGTGCACCTGCCGACGGCTTTTCGGTCTATGTGTAAGGTTTTTGAAACGATTCGACCACTAAGTATTTTTGGCCGCGTTAGCTATGCAACACTATTGCCTGTGTATGTATTCTGCCGGTGGGATGTGGATTTGTTACACCGAAAATAATTGCTAACCCCGGCGCGCTTCACATATGCATTTGGCCGCTGCAGTAAATCAGAAATGTCTTGCTTGGCCACCAGTCATGTTAATAACCTGGTAACGCTACGCAAAATCTGGCGACCTGATACCCACGCGCCAAAAAAGAATTCACGTAGCAACGTCTCATTTTCTGCTGAACTGGCGATTAAGCCCCGCCAAATCTGGCTTAGCTGTGTTTTTGCTGGTGGTAGGATGTGAGGATAAAGGCCGCGAAATCGTCATCGACCGCGTAAAGGTAACATTCGGGTACATCGAGGATCGCCGCAATCCGACAGGCGGTGTCAAAATTGGGGTGGTAGGTGCCGGATTCATAATATGACATGCGAGCACGTGCTGAGGCTTCTTCAATCCCCGCCATTACCCCAAGCTTTTCCTGTGTTAATCCTGCTGCGATCCGTGCTGCTTTTAGCCGTTTGGGAACCATGTTATGCGCCTTTAAAAGTTGACGCATGTTTACCACGGCACTACATTTCTTTTGTTAAGATAAACTTAACAAGATGCCATCTATTGCGCCGATTAGTGATGGCTCCGGCATGCCATAGTGCAAAAAAATTACCGTGACAAACCGATGGGAATTCTAATATTATCTGAAACAGATAAAACATTATCTGTTTTGGATAAAGAGGATAGCCCGGATGGCAAAGACAATTGACGAGATCGCAGCGCAGTATTTTGGTGGCAATCTAACACGAATGGCTCAGGCCAATAGTATGACGCCGCAGCTGTTGTCACGATACAAGGCTAAAGGATGCGTGGTTATTGATGGCGTACTCATGAAGCCCTGGCGTTCGCTGGTGGATGCAAACGGTCAAGAGATTACCGATCATTCCAGCGACAAGGAGAGCTGAGTATGTCCGAGAACGACACCGGCACTGGCGTTATGGCGCTGCCCGACAATTTAGATGAACGGGTAGCGCAAAATCTGCGCATCCTGTTTGAGAACCAGGACGCCTATTCAGATAACACCATGACTCAGATGTTGTCGGTTGTCCGCGTATGGGCGCGCTGGTGCACTGAACGTGGAAAAACGTGGCTTCCCGCCTCTCCGGCAGACGTCCGGGAGTATCTGTTACACCTCAAAAATGACCATGGGCGCAAAGTCAGCACCGTTAACCAGCACATGGCCATGATTAACAAGCTCCACAAACATGCAGGCCTGCCGCGCCCGTCTGACGACATGAATGTATCGTTGGGCATGAAGGCCATTCGCAAGCGCGCCACCCGTGCCGGCGAAGAAGTTTCGCAGGCTGAGCCGCTGCATGTTGAGGATCTGTTTCGCATTTCCGCCCTATGGGAAGCCAGTGAGCGCCTTGCCGATCGTCGCGATTTAGCCTTCATTGGCGTGGCTTACAGTTCGCTACTGCGTATCTCCAACGTGGCGCGCCTGAAGGTCGGTGATCTGCGGTTTCGCCCAAACGGTACGATTGTTTTTGATGTCGGGTTTACCAAGACCATTGACGAAGCCAACAGCATTGCAAAGGCGCTGTCGCCGGAAGTGGCCGCCTGGGTTCTCGACTGGCTGTCGCTGGCTGGGCTTCGTGACAAACCGGAAGAGTACATTTTCTGTAAGGTAGATCGCTACAACAACGCGCATGCGGGCGACAAGCCGATGACGCGTGTAAATGTTATCAAGATCTTCGGGCGCGCCTGGAACGCGCTGGGTAAACCACCAGCCACCGGGCCGCACTATCGGACGTGGACGGGACACAGCCCGCGCGTGGGCGCTGCTCAGGACATGGCTATGCGTGGGAAAACTCTCGCGCAGATCATGCATGAGGGTACGTGGAAACGGCCCGAACAGGTGCTGAGCTATATCCGCCATATCGAGGCCGAAAAGTCGGTCATGCTCGACGTGGTCAAGGAGGTGAAGCGCAGCAAGTAGGATCAGTCTTAATGAAAGGTCGCCAAATCAAAAGGAGCATTGCTAATGCCGTTGTCCAGATTGCAGAAAATGTCACTCAGATACATGGGAAAGCGCTATCGAGCGGATCCGCCAGAGCGCGTAACCGTGGCCGCGCTGAAAACGAACATCCACGAAAACTACAAACCAGTTCCAAGTAATGGTAATTTTCGCGCTTCACTCAATCGCCTGGTGGCCCGTGGCTATCTGGTTGAACACGTAGCTGTCAGCCGGACGGGGAGTAAAGCACCCTCTTACCAGCTGACTGATACAGGTATTATCAAGGCAATGGCCATACTTGCTGATGATGAGAAAAACCGCCCACCAGCACATAAAGTTTTTCTGTAAAAGATACTAAAATGGTGCTTATTTGATTATGTAAATGTATGGGAAAAGGAACCGGAATGATTATCCAACTTGATGATTGCAAGCTGAACGCACAGGCAGGCTTGCGGGGTAATCAGCCCGTTGTTGCTTGCGGGCTTATCTACAGCCAAGGCTCACCACTGCATTACATACAAATTGATCGCCCAATGGATAGCCTGGACGCTGCTAAGGCATATGTCGAGGCTATCGACCTGAACATTGCCCGTGAGATTTATGCCGAGATGATGGCATCTGACGGGCATGTAATTGAGGCGTTTAACCGTGTGTTCAGCGCCTCAGCCCAGCAGGCCGCAACGCGCATCCACCAGCTGGACGCAGCAGCCAATAGAGGGCGTAAGCCCAGATAAAAACAGGATCGATATGAAGACTTCAGTCTCTAAATTTTGGCAGGTAGCTGGCCGTAACGGCTTCGGGAAAACGTATTTCGCCATCTATATCGTGGCTTGCATCTGCAACACTCAGCCTGGCTGGGGCGGTACGATCTGGTTTGTCATGCTTTCGTGGCTGGCCTGCTTAATACAGTGTCAGGTGACTAAGTGTCTCCGGCGCTCTCCGCTACAGGATTGGTTTGATGAGGTTAACGAGGCGCGCGCGCAGCGCCAGCTACGTGAACACATCGGTTCCCGGCTGTTGTTAACGAGGGGCGATTTCTGGACCCGCGAGGCGGCAGACAGGGCGGCAGAATTTACCGTGACCCTGCTGGATTTCACTGGAATCAAAGCCAAGCTTGCCTGATCCCTTACCGACCGGCTGCGCGCCGGTCATTTCATTTGAGTAAACCAATGACTATTTTCACCTCCCACGATGACACTATCCACCGCGTGCCGCCTTCAAATAATAAGCTATGCCTATCCATCGATATGGATGATCAGTCTCTTGGCCACCTGATTATTGAATCTTACGGAACGCGCTTACTGGTGGACGATGCACAGGCACGTAAGCTTGTCGCTTTACTCAACGAGCACCTGCTTCAGCGTTCAAATCTTGCCAACATGACCAAATGCCCATGAGAGTTTCACGTAAACAGATGACCTTTTTCACCGCTGCAGCGAGAGCGATCGGCACGGATGAGGCGACCCCCTACACCCACTTTTCCTACGTGGACAATGCTGGCCATTACTCCGGCGCAGACATCACCGGCAATCAGGCTGTGCTGGAGCAGTTATCCCGCACGGGTATCGTCCGCCTTCATGGAGATGAAGATGATTTCACCGTTGAGCTGGTGGATCGAGCCGATTTCCTCGCCGGCTGGTTTGATGGCGCGCGTGCCGCTTCACGTGGCGAAGGCACCGATTACAGTTCTTACAGCTCAATGCCTGTCGCGTTTGTTGCTGGCCACCAGCACTGGCACGAACAGCAAAAGCCGACCGCGATTCAATACAAAGAAGAATTTCAGCGCCGCTGCCACGGTTTCCCGTGTGTAGATACGGGCGAAATCTGGAGGCAGGATTGAGAAATATCATAGATCTCACCGGGAAGGTGTTCGGCAGTCTCACAGTGTTGCATATGGTGCGGCTCAAATATGATCACCGCCCTTACTGGCAGGTACGTTGTGAGTGCAATCGCGAGTACCCTGTTTCGGGCATGCAGTTACGTAGTGGGTTTGTTTTACGCTGTATGTCGTGTTCAAGACGTCAGACACATTCGATTAAGAATAACTCGCTGGAATTCCGTAAATGGTCGCAGCTCATGGGTTATTACAAAAATATTGAGGGCGCAGTGTGTCCGCAGTGGGCTGACTTTGATGTGTTTCTTAAGGATATGGGGCCGTGCGAATCAGACCAGGTAATGCGTAAGGTGCACCGCAACATGCCGTATCAACCCGGAAATGTGGTCTGGACAAAAATAAAAACAGCCCGCAAGGGGCTGTAGTGCTTCAAACCAATCAATCAAATCCGTAAAAAGCAGTGAAATGTTAAATCACTATTTATAAACGATCAACAAAAGGTACTTATCGGCAGGTGCTTAAAGGGGGGGCCCGGCATGCCCCCGCACCCTCTTTGCTTCATCGTCCTGCGGAAAAACCCTAACACAATGGCAAAAATAGGCTGGTTTCTTATGACATACAATACTAAACTGGATTTTAGTTGTAGTTTATCGAGATCAGCCTATGTCACGCATTCTTCTTGTTATCCTCATCGCGGCGGAGTCCAGCTTTTGTATCTGGCTGGGCCTGTTCCTCGTTGACGCCATAAAAAGCGGCAGAGGCGCTGCGTGGTTATGATGAAAGTGACTGACGACGCGCTGATGCACGCCATCTTCTGCCAGACCATTAAGTACCTTCCCTATCGTGCCATCCAGCGCTATGTCGGCGAACGCGTGAGCATGGCCAGTGAGGACCATTTCCCACGCGCGATCCGCCAGCTGGCCGCTAACCGTAAACACCTCCAGTGTGGATTAGGTGAATCACAAAGCCTGACCAGGTTACGTGCGCTGGTGGATATGCAGCACCTCCGCAGCGATGAGATCCATTCCCGTGCAGAGCCTGGCCGAACGTTCTGGTACTGGCTACCCGAAAACATCATGCGCCCCGTATGGGAGCGTACACGCGAAATCATGACGCATTGTGGCATGCCTGAAGCCCACTCCCCCAGGTTGATGCCCAAAAGCGACAGCCTGGTCGAATCCATCAGCTACCAGCTGGCCGAAGAGTTTGCGCTGGTTAGCCGTGAAACCGGCGCGGGCTTGTGCTGGCGTCTTAAGAGCAACCGTTAATGATTATCAAATTTCTGGCAGTCGCCAAGGTGTGCGGCTTCATCCTGCTGATGTGCCTCATCTGGGGTGCTTTCCTGATTGGTCTGGAGCACCTGACGCACTGGTTCAGTAAGTGGCGCAATGGGCGATCTCGCTAACGCCCCTGACCAGCTGCTGAGCTGGGCCGCAATGTTGTTTATTGGCGTCCTGAAGGTCGCCTTTGCCCTATTAATGCTTCGCGCCGCACTGGACGCCATCGCTGGTGGACTGAGAGGTCTGTTTCGCCGACCTAAGCGCCGCACCCGTAGAAATCGATAAGCCACCAGCTGGCACCCGGAGAGACAAAATGAGTTCCACAAATCCTACTAAGCAACTGTACACAGAGCGCACTCAACTGGTGAGCGCCGCCATGGATCGCAAAGGCTATCTGGTTATCCAGGACATCTGTACTGCGATCGGCAAAGGTGTATCCGTTGCCCGGTTGTTGGTACGTGAAATGGAAGCGGCAGGCGATCTGGTTATCGTGTTGCAGGGCTTTCGCCGCCTGTACTTCCGCGACTGGCCGAAGCCTAGCGAGATGCCTCCTAAAGCAGAGAGGGCTAAGCGTGTACGTGAAGAGCGATCCTGCTTTGTCATGCTTACCAGCCCGGAAGAACGCCGCGGTAACACCCGCATGGAAGAGTGTCGCCGGTTTAATGGGATCAATCTTCGCGTTACTCAGCTGCTGCGCCAGGCAAGCCAGCAGGCCGCCTGATGCCAAAGCGTGAGTTATGTCTGTTCTGTGGTGGCGCTGCGGATTTGCTGTGTGACGGCTATCTGGGCTGGGGGCTGGTGATGGACGGCGATCGTCGTTGTATTGACATCAACAAGCCCTACACCTGCGATGCGCCGCTGTGTAAATCCTGCGTGGCGCAACAGGGCTCAATCCACGGTAATGGCTGGATTGACACTGTCGACCATTGTCCGATGTGTGTGGCGGATGGCAAGCCTGCCCGGTTTGTGAGCTACATCATTGAGGCGCCCGAACAGGCCCGCATTATTCGCGCTGCCCATCATATCCGCGCCACCAGCAAATTCGGCCACCGCATGAACATAGTAAGCGGCGGTGGCCAAGTGCCCTTTTCTTTCGACCAAGGAACACCATGAGTGATGTTATCGGCCCATCTGGCCGTGTTGAGTTCATCCCTAACCCGCTGCGGCTGGCAATTTTTAATTCAGTGCCTGCATGGCGGCGTTTCCGTTCCCTGCATCAGGTGCCTGACCTGCCAGGCGAGTTTATCCATACGCGTGATCGCGTGATTGTAGCCGTGCGCGACTCCCAGCTGAGAAAAGAGCTGGCGCGTTATGGCGTTTATGAACAATACCAAGGACCGAAACCATGACCGAACAAAAGCGCCCGCTTAAACGCGGCTTCGCCCATAAAACCAGTCTGTCGTTAGCCATAGATAAAGCCATTCTGATGAGCATGATCGATAGCCCCAAGGTTTATGACCCTCTGGAAAGCCTGGTATCGCACGGCCTGCCAGCTGGTGGGTATGTCGCTCTTGCCGCCCGTCTGCGCTATGAGCGTGACGTGCACCGTGCTCGCCTCGCCATGACTGGTGCGCCAATTCATGACACCAGCGCCATGCTGCGACGCTGGGAGTGGATGCGGCCCGATAATTTAAATGAGCCTCAGCCTTCTGTCGCTTAATTCAACCCGCTCTAAAGGTCGCCAAACCATGAAACAACTCTCAGCAGAGCAGCTTGATAAACAGCGCACTAAGCAACGCGAATCCGCCAAGCGATCTGCGCTTAAGCAGCAGCAGAAACAACGTGAGAAGTGGGCCGATCCCGAACACCGTGCGCAGGTTTTCCAGAAGGCCGTTGAGTCGGCCAAAAAGCGCCACGCCCGCGTGAGCTCGCCAGAATACCGCGCAGAACAGGCCGAGAAGGCGCGCAAGAAGCAGGAAGAGAAGGCAGCAGCACCGCCTGCCGTTAAGGCCCGATCCACCCCGATCCGCTCGCGTGGGAGTAAAGGCAGAACACCAACCGCAGCCGAGCGCCGGGTAATGGATGCGCTGGGCAAACTACCCTGCATTGCGTGCCTGAAGAATGGCAAGGAAACAGTGGAGATCAGCCTGCATCACATCGATGGCCGCACGAAGCCGGACGCGCATAAGTTAGTGCTCCCGCTGTGTAAGTGGCACCACCAGCATGCTGCTCCTGATGAGTGGCGAGCAGAATACTCATGGCTGGTGCCGGTGCATGCCTGCGGAACGGTCGGCGGGCGGGCAGAGTTTGAGGCAGCGAACGGCACTGAGTACGAACTGCTACGCGAAAGCTACACGCGTGCCGGGATCGAATACGACATACAGAACTAATCAGGAGTTTATTTTATGAGGAAAGTGAAACCCACTAACCGCCGCCGCCAGTCTTTTTGGTTCTACCGAGCGCCAAAGGTTGAAACCAAAAAACAGGCAGCGTAAATTATCTGCATCACCGCAAGGCGATTAGCTTTTCCATTATGACTAGTTTCAAAAAGGGCCGCTTATGCGGCCCTTCTCATTTACATAAGATACTAATTCTTGATTCTGCCGCGATCGGTGTTTATGATTATCCCGCTTAGACGTATCAGTCACAATTTTTTGGAAGCTTATCTTGCCGGATTCTATCAGGGCAAACTCTAAAGGCTGGTTTATACCGGCCTTTTTCTTTTCCTACTCCGAACACTATGTATTGCAAGCCATAATCCATCTAATTTATTCTGACGCCAGTACATGCAACTGCCTGCATCCAAGGCCGTTAACGTCCCGCGGCCTTCTTTTATCTTTGTGTGCCAGTCCCTCAACCGCCATAACAGGCGGTTATCCTTCTTGCTAAGTTTGCTGACAGAAGATACTAAATTTATAATAACCCGAACGCCGCCCATCTCTGGCAGGCATAACCGGGAACCCGCCCCATGATCAACAAAAAGATATGCGCCATATGCCTGACCACTGACAGGCCGATGCTGGCTACTGCAGCGTGGAAAGATGGCGAGCTGTTCATTGCCGAAGGCGAGCAGCTACCAACCGCACGCGTGGCGCTGGAAGAAATGCTGATCCCCCGCATCCGCGAACTTGAATCCAAGGATTTCGAGGTGCTGGTGGACGAAACCAGCGATTTCATTACCTCCCGTGCAGGCCACCGGGTGCGCATGGGTGACACCGGGCCAAGCGGCAAGCCGATACTGGTGGAAGCGCTGGACGTCTTCCGTGAGCTGGACCGCCAGAAGGCAATCACCTTTCCACGCAACGCCGCAGGCCGCTACAGCATGCCAGAAACCATTCTTGACATGGAACGCAACGCCCGCGGTGAAACCTCCTACCGCATAGACTGGTCGCAGCTCAAGAGTGAGCACGTGCTCGGCATACTGTGCAGCTATGCCACCAGCTTCAATAATGTCTCCAGCCTGAACTACATCAAGGCGATGTTTGGCGCGGATAGCATGCGCAAGCCGGCGAACCCGACAGACCCCCTCAAAGCGATCGTTAAACACACCGAATTTGATTCCTGGCTGAATGGCCCCCGCAGCGCCCTGACTGGCAAAGGTAACTACCTGTGAGCACCAGCTATGAAATCAGCCGTCTCGACGATCGCAACATAGAAGAGCCGGTGATCCGCGCCTATATGCGCAGGGCTGTGATGACCAAGGCACAGAGCTATGACTCAGACCTTCTCACCTACGACATCCTGAGCGATGAGATTTACCGCCCGGACCTGATTGCTTATCGCATATGGGGTACAGGTGAACTGCGTTGGGTGATCACCCTGGTATGCGGTCTGGAAGATGAAAGCGAAGCCATGACAGAAGGCACTGAGCTGACGGTGCCGACGCTCGCGTGGATCCGCGAACAGATTAACGCCTTTTCCGGCGATACCCCGGAATTAGACGGCACCTTATATGCAGACAGCTGAGGAAACTATGCGCCGTATTGATCTCTTCAATGGGGATTGCCTCGACATACTCAAGACTATCCCGTCCGACTCTGTCGACAGCATCGTGACCGACCCGCCGTATGGCCTGAGCAAAGAACCTGATATGGCCGAAGTGCTTACGCGCTGGCTCGCCGGTGACGACTACCAGCACAAAGGCGGCGGTTTCATGGGGAAATCATGGGACAGCTTTGTACCAGGACCATCTGTCTGGCGTGAGTGCCTGCGCGTGCTCAAACCGGGTGGGCACCTGCTGGCATTCTTTGGCTCGCGTACACAGGATCTGGGCACGCTGGCCATTCGCCTGGCTGGCTTCGAAATCCGTGATTCGATTGCGTGGGTTTACGGTTCGGGATTCCCCAAGAACATGAACATCAGCAAGCAGATCGACAAGATGGCGGGCGCACAGCGGGAAGTCGTTGGGAAGCGTGAGCACCCTACCCTTAAAGATAAATCGAAGGTCGAAGAGTCTGCTGGAACTGCTCATGGTGGCAATGAATGGGCGCGAGAATGGGACATTACCGCACCCGCTACAGATGCAGCCAAGCAATGGGATGGCTGGGGAACGGCGCTGAAGCCTGCGCATGAACCCATCACCATGGCACGCAAACCGTTTAAAGGTTCAGCGACAGCCAATGTGCTGACCCATGGGACCGGCGCGCTCAATATTAACGCCTGCCAGGTGCCGTTTGCTGGTGGCGCGGACGAACAGGAGTCAAAAGCCAAGAACCAGCACGCGAACCACTGCAATGGTGCCAGAGGTAACGCCGTACTGAATCCCATGGGGCAATCTGAACGTGAAAACTACAATCCTCCCGGTCGCTGGCCTGCCAACCTCATTCATGATGGCAGTGATTCAGTTGTCGGCCTGTTCCCGCAATCCAGCCAGACGGGCAAGCGTAGCGCCACCAGCAAAGCCGCTACTGTAGACGGGACCAGCTGGGGCAACGATAACCATCAGAGTACCGAATACACCGACAGCGGCAGTACGGCCCGCTTTTTCTATTGTGCTAAAGCCAGCGCCAAAGACCGCCACGAAGGGTTAGACGCCCCTGGCCCGCAGTTTTCACACGGCGGCACGCTGCGCCAGTACGAGAACGGCGGCGATGACCAGAAAGGCAACTTTCACCCGACTGTTAAGCCAACAGAGCTGATGCGCTACCTGTGCCGCCTGGTAACACCTCCGGGCGGTGTGGTGCTCGATCCGTTTATGGGTAGTGGCTCAACCGGGAAAGGCGCAATTCTGGAGGGCTTCGGTTTTGTGGGTATCGAGCAGGACGCCGGATTTGTGCAGATCGCTGTTAAGCGCATCCTGTGGGCGCTGGAGCACATAGGAGCAATTGATGCCAACGCAGCCTGAATTAGAGCGTAAGCACGACGGCCGCTTTAAAACAGACGGCCTCAACGCCACCGATTTTCTTAAGGTGTTTGCCAAGATCCGCAGCAGTCAGCGCAGGAGCCGCGCCAACGGGCGCCGGACGTTAACCCCGGCGCTGATGCGCAATAAAGACCTCGATACGCTGGTGGACGAACTGGGCAAGAAGAAAGGCGGCACATACTTCACTCCGGAAGATATGAAGCGCTTCGTGGAAACCCGTAAGGCGCACCGGGGGAACACGAACAGCGATATTGCGGGGATCACTTATTCCCAGCTGGTGGCTCAGTCAACCAAGACCCGAATCAGACGCGCAAACAACAACGTGGGCGATGGCTCCGGCATCAGTTCGGCTATGTTCATCCGCGTGCGCCATAACGTGGCCGATATTCAGGTCCGCGCATCTGAGGCGTCACACAAGAATCATCACCTGGTGCGCGTGCGCTTTGAAGAGTGGGATCGGTATGTGGAAAGCGTGGGCGATGAGAAGAGCAGCCTGGCGACGATCGCTAAAAAGCTGGCCGCCGGTCGGTGCTCTTTTGATTGCTCATGTGAAGACCATCAGTATCGATACCGCTACATGGCCACCGCTGGCAACTATGCGCTGAAGCCACCAGCCGAATACGCGTTTCCGAAGATCGAAAACCCGAATTTAGAAGGTATGGCGTGCAAACACGTGATCCACACGATGACGCGTTTCCAGTCATCCACGTGGCAGCGCCAGCTTGGCATTCACCTTAAGAAAGCCGCCGAGTCCGTCCAGTTCGGTGACGACAAAACCCGTACCACCAAGACATTCTCCGCTCAGGAACAAAAGGCGCTTTCCCGGAACCGCTCAACCAACACCAATCAGGCTAAAGTCGCCGCCGAGTTCCAGCGCTACCAGGACTCACAGCGGGCGATGGCAAAAAAACAGAAGGATGAGAAAGAGAAGATAGAAGCACTGCGTAAGCAGGCTAATCGCGCGCGTAACGCCACAAAGAAAAAGGCCGTTGAGCTGAAGCTTGCCCGTGAGGAAGCCAACCAGCTGCGGCTTGAGCGCGATGCAGCACGCCAGATGCTGGCCGACCAGCTCGCACTCAAGAAGGAGGGATTTAAAGACGCCATGAAGCTCACCGGCATGACCGATAAACAGGCGGACGAAGCATTTACCAAGTGGCTTAAATCTCAAATGGGGAAGAATAACTAATGGGACATTTTGATGACCTTATCGATCCTGCGCCTACCGCTCCTGTGGCTACTCCTGTGGCTACTGGCAGCAGCGCACCAGCAAGCGAATTACCAACGCCCACCGCAGACGCCACCGAGCTGGAGTCTGATTCCACCAGCGGCGAAGCCGACACCGTAACCCATGAGGAAAGCACCGATGACGCTGCAGCCGATAGCGATGAAAGCGCGGACGTTACTGATGACAATAGCCCTGTGCCGGACGCCATCGCTAACCGCCCCGCCACGCCCACGCTCCGCACCCGCTTTGATAGTCATTCCATCCTCAATGACCAGCTGCGGGCTGACTGGATCAAATCCATACAGCTGAGCCCTGACGCGTTCGATGCGTTGATGTTCCGGGCAATGAGCACGACCGATGTGGTCATTGGTGATGACGGATATGAAGCCACCAGCGCCCAGAAAATTGACCCTAACCAGGAAACGCTCCATTACGCAGATCCTGAGCTGGTGGCCATAGTGGATTGTCCGGATCAGATGGCCGAGTTTTACGCCATGAATGACACCGACGAGAACACCGGCGTGCAGGATGACGCGTTGATTCTGCGTATCGCAGCGCATGACATCACCATCGGCACAATTCTGGAATGGAATGAGGCGCTGGCTAACGGCGAACACATCCGCCGCTGGTGGTATGTGCACCGCAAATTTAACTACGGCACCGCCGCTGTGGGTACGCTTTATTACTGCGTGCCGAGCCGCAGCTATGAGGGAATGCTTGATGAGTAAGAACCTGATGATGCGCTTTGTGCGTGAAATGTTTGCGCCTAACGGCATGCGCGAAATGTCATCCACCAGCGATGTGGACGCAGCGCTGTCGAATGCCATTTTGGCCGTGCTCGATGGCGTGCAGGTGAGCGACCAACGCCAGAGCGCGAAGCCTCTGGCACAGTTCCTGAAGCGTAGCGCCCGCGACAAACTGAAGATCGGGGCTTTCAACGACATTGAAACCTTCCTGCGTGCTATGCGCAGTGCTAAGGGTGGGCGCCGGGATGATGAAAGCACGTCATTCAGTGACGTCAACCCGGAAGCCCTCCCCGTGCTAAATCTGGGCCGTTCTCCGGGCTTCCAGCCGCACGACATGACCATCATGTCTGCTGAATACAATGCGGGTGCGCTACCGGACAAACACGGTAATTCGATTGCGCTGCTCTCCGTTATGCCGGTGGAAATTACTTACACGCTAATGGTGCTCGCCAACGAGAAAGAAACGCTCAGCGCACTGACGGCCATCTATGCCAGCTGGATCTATCAGTATGTGGCTTACGGCTCTACGCGTTTCACCGCATCGTCTCAGCTGGCTGGCTCTCCCATCGCCCTGGAGTGTAGCTTCCGCGACCCAAAAGCCCTGATAATCGAAGACCTGTCCGGGCAGCTGAATAACGATCGTGTTTATGCTGCAGCCATCCCGATCACTATCGTTGCGCCGCTCTATACCGCGTGGCTGGGTACGCCGCAGAAAACCTCCTTTGAAGTGTTCAATAACGGCGTGGCTTACACCACTGCCGCGCCAGTCATCCTGCCTCCAACGTTCCCTAACCCTTATGGAGAGGTGGTCTGATGGCAACCACCACCAGCAGCACCAGTAGCGACAAGAAGCGTAATCAGCTCTTTTTACAATCCGTTAAAGCAGGCGATCAGGAAATCCCCCGGTCGATGATTTCACGCGCAATCTATATCGAATTCTCAGACCTCAGCGGCCCTCAGCTGGAGTTAGAGGTGCGGGACGGCACCGGGTATTTAACGGATACCCTGGGCATCACACAGGGCACGATCCTGACTTGCTCTATGGGCAACCCGCAGGGCATCGGTAATAAATCCTGGACGGATACCTTTGAGGTGCTGAAAGCCCCGGATCAGGGCGATATGGTGCGCATTATCGCGTTCAGCAAGAAGGTGAAAACCCTCAAGGCGCGGGCGGTGGCTCCACAATTCTTTGTGAAGAAACAGCCTTCTGTGGTGCTCGCCGCGCTGGCCAGTTCGTTAACGGTCAGTTCTGACAGCTTTAAGAAGCTGGGCACATATCACCTGAATATGGGCCAGAAGCCTTCCGCCGTGTTGTCGCGCATGGCGCAGGAGGCCGGGGCGTTGTGCTGGGCCGCGCGCGGAACGATTTACATCAAAGGGATGGCCGCTCTCAGCAATAAAGCAGCGGATATCACCTATGAGGCAAATAATCCAAAGGCGACCTACCGCATTAACCGTTTTGCCAAGCTGAACGACCAGGATAGCTACCTGTTGCACAGGCAGTACAAATACATGGCCTACAGTGCGACCAACGGCATGCTTACGGCGGGTAAAGATACCTGGCCGGTGAAGATGGTGAGCGTTGACGATCAGACGGCGCTCAACAATCTGACAATGTGCCTGCTCCCACGGTTTGACATGGAGGTTGATGGCAACAGCGCATTGACGCCTGGGCTGGTGGTTAAGGTGCTGGTGCACACGTACAACACCACCAGCGGGCTGGATGAGTCGGTGCCAACCAAGATGATTATTGACCGGGTGATCCATGTTGAGGATCGCTACAACTACAACTGCCGGGTAATTCTGGCTGAGGTTTACGATGGAAGTTAACGAAGCTATTAACGGGCCGCAGCGTGCAAAAGTTGTCGATGTTGACGATCCGAAGGGCATGCTTCGGGCGACTGTGCGCATTGTGGGCATCTGGGACAGTATCGCTGATGCAAATTTGCCCTGGGCTGAGCGTGTTCTCGGAGAGGATGGCACTTACAGGCCACTGTTGGCCGGTGACTACGTCTGGATCGATTTCCCTTACAACGGCGACAGCACGCGCCCTCGCATTGTGGGCGGTGCGTCTGACTCACCTGGCGGCGTGCCTAACCTTCCCGCTGAAGTATCCGGACAGGGCTCGGCCTATACGCAGAAATCTATCGATGGTGCGCCTACTGCCGGGACTGTCACAGCGTCAAAGGACTTTGTTTATGATCGCAATGGCTTGCTGGAGATCCGCAACGCCTCCGGCAGCTGGTCAGTAACGCACAAAAGCAGTGGCACCACTTTGGGAATGAATGACGGCGGGCAGCTCTACCTAAATTCGCAGCTGACGCTCTTTGTTTATTCCGAAGGAGATGCAACGGTAAAAACGGCTGGCAACATGGCCGTTGAGGCTGCGGGAGATATGTCGCTCAAGGCTGGCGGTACGCTGAGCCTTACTGCGCAGGCAATTACAGCGCAAAAAGGATAAAAAAACAGGGGTAACGCTTCAAACTGTCTGGCTAATAATTAATTTAGTATACTATGTCACAACATTAGCCAGAGATTCACTCATGAAAAACCAAGAAAAATGCATTCCCTTGAATCGCACCGCATTTATCAAGGAAATGCGTAAAGACAGTTTCGCGCGTTACACCCTGTTCAAAAACGGCAAGCTCATCTCGCTGGTGGCCACCGATGCCAACGGCACCGACTTTATCCTTGGCTCGTTCGCGGGCCAGCCGCGTTACTGGTCTGATATGAACAATCCGACCAAGTTCTTGGAAGAAAGCGGCATCTTCGAGTTCTCCATCACTATCGAAGGGGAAAGCTGCTGATGTTCTCTCAATTCCGTTCGTTATCTGCCTACCGCCTTAACCGCGATATCCCCCTCGATGTAGAGGACGTGCTTAAGCAGTGCGAAGCCTTCCGGTTTACACCTTGTGGCTCGCAGGATATCGCCCGCAGCGGCTTCATCAGCCCCATTACCCGCGACAATGACGGCCCCCTTGTACACAGTGAGGGCGGTTTCATGATGGCGCTGATTAAGCATGAAACGAAACTTTTGCCGACTGACGTCCGCACGGAAGCGCTCAATGCGAAAATCAAGAAAATGGAGGCTGCACAGGGCCGCAAGCTCAAGAAGACCGAAAAGGATTCGCTCAAAGATGAGGTGCTGCATACCTTACTCCCGCGCGCATTCTCACGGTATGGCACCACGGCTGTCCTGTTCGATCTGGACGGTCGTCGCATCTTCATTAACGCCTCGGCAAAGCAGTCAGAGAACGCGCTGGCGCTCATCCGTAAATCGCTTGGATCCCTTCCGGTTATCCCCCTCACCATGGAAACCCCGATTGAGCTGACGCTTACCGCATGGCTTAAAGAAGGCGAGATCCCCGCAGGCTTCACCATGGGGGAGCGTGCACAGCTCAAAGCCCTTCTTGAGGCTGGTGGCATTATCACCTGCAATAAACAGGATCTACAGAGCGACGAAATCGGCGCGCATCTGGACGCTGGCAAGCTAGTGACCAAGCTGGCACTGGACTGGCAGGAGCGTGTCCAATTTGTGATTGATGATGGCGGTTTCATCTCCGGGATTAAGTTTAGCGACTCCCTTCGCGATCAGAACGACGACGTTGACCGCGAAGATGTGGCACTGCGGGCCAGCGCAGACATTCTCCTAATGGGAGCTGAGCTGGTGGCGCTGGTAGATAACCTGACAGCAGCACTTGGCGGCGAAGCCAAGCGCTAAGGAACGGGTATGTCTACAGCCGTAATCATGACTAACTCTAAAGAAATGCCTACCTGGTTCAATGCTGCGCCTACAAACAAGGCAGAGACGCTTGATTTTCTGGTGCTCGCTAAGGAAGTTTCCGGCATGCAAAGAGATGCTGCGACCAGGCATTACATTCACTGCCTTCTGCAACGCATCGAGGATGAACATGCCTTTCGACGCACTCCCCTGACCGCTGACGAAATCGAAGCCTGCCGGATATTACGTGGCTATCAGAAGCAATATTTATATGGAGATAGCGTCTGATGCTAAAGCTAAAAGGCGAATTAATTTGCCTCACACTTGATGGTAAGGCCGTCCATTTCGGCAGAAGCAATGCGCCGGAGGTCGATTCCAGCGGCGATCCAGAACTGCCCCCGCTTAACCTGTCGGGCACCGCCACTATCACAGTTGAATCTGATGTGGATCCGGTTGAATGGGTACGCGAATGTATGGAGGCGACATTAGCCAAGACATTTGGCGCAATGACCTACGGATCGGTATGCAGCGGCATCGAAGCGGCAAGCGTTGCGTGGCACCCGCTGGGATGGACGCCGGCATGGTTTGCGGAGATCGAAAAGTTTCCTGCAGCTGTACTCGATCATCATTTTCCGCAGGTGCCTAACCTGGGCGACATGACCAAAATTGCAGCCGCCGTGCGTGCTGGCATCACTCCGGCACCAGATGTATTGGTAGGCGGCACACCGTGCCAGGCGTTCTCTATCGCAGGCTTAGGGCAAAGCCTTAAAGACCCACGCGGCCAGCTCACCCTCTCCTATGTAGATATCGCAAATGCAATCGACGAAAAACGTGCCGAAGAAGCCAAAGATCCAGCAATCCACGTCTGGGAAAACGTCCCAGGAAGTCTCAGCACTAAAGACAACGCCTTTGGATACCTCCTTGCCGGACTGGCTGGAGAAAGCGAGCCGTTCACACCTGGTGAGCGACCTGAACAAACCAAAAGCAGCAAGTTCTGGCGCTGGAACAAAGACGCCAATGCACACGTCGTTAAATGGCCAAAGTCGGGTTGTGTTTATGGACGACAGCGCCGAGTGGCCTGGCGAATCCTTGATGCCCAATACCTCGGCGTGGCCCAACGCCGCAGTCGTGTGTTCGTTGTCGCAAGTGCTCGAAACGACATTGATCCCGCAGAAATACTTTTTGAGTTCGACGGCGTGCGCCGGGATTCTCCGCCGAGCAGAAAACCGGGGGCGCAAGTTGCCGCAGCTGCTACAGAGGGCACTCGAAATGGTAGCCACTGGGACTCCGAACTTAACCCACACCCTACGCTGAACCAGTCTCACAACACGGGCGGGATCGGTGCGAGCAATCAGGAAGTCTTTGCCCAACGCGGCAGCGGGCTGGTGGCCGCGTTTGGCGGCGGCAACTGCTCCGGCTCTATCGAAATCGCGGCATGCCTGACGGCTAAAGGCCAGCGTAATGATTTCGACGTCGAGACGTTTGCTGTACAGAGCGCTACGGGCGAAGTGAGCCACACCTTGACTGCTGAAGGGCATGATGCTTCTGAAGATGGCACCGGGCGCGGCACACCTGTTGTGGCTATTCACGGCACGCAAGATCCCGATGTGTTGGTAGAGAATGCGCACACCATTGGCCGCAACCAAGGCCAGGAGAATGCGATTGTCTATGCCTTGCAGGATGTAAGCTCCCGCGATAAAGCGCAAAACGGAAAGGGCTGGAACGACGAAGGGACCAGCTACACCATCGATACAGCCGCCACTCAGGGGGTGGCGCTGGAGTGCTATCCAATCAGCACCCTGATGGCGCTGCGCGGACCTACCACCAGCAATTCCAGCCGCGAAGGTATCGGGATTGGAAATGAAGGTGATCCGGGCTTCACCCTGCAATCCGCACATGGCCATGCAGTGGCTCACGTGGCTTTTGCAGAAAACAGTCGCGGCGAAGTGCGATTAGAAAACGGCGATGGGCAGATTTCCGGCGCGCTCTCCACTGGCGGGGGCAAGCCCGGTCAGGGATGCCCTACTGTTCTCACCAGCTTCGATGTGCGCCGACTGACACCTAAAGAGTGCGAGCGCTTGCAGGGCTTCCCTGATGGCTGGACATTGATACCCGAAAAGAAGCGCAACACCCTGAAGGCAGACGAACTGGCGTACCTTCGTAAAATGCATCCTGATATGCCGGAAGATGAGGCTGACCGCCTGGCGGCTGATGGCCCTCGCTACAAGGCGATTGGTAATTCAATGGCGGTTCCGGTGATGCAGTGGATCGGCGCGCGTATCGGACGGGCAGTCACTGCAGTAGCAGATGTGGCCAAGCCGGAGGTTTGTCCGGATGCATTACCTCAAACCCAAATCGAAAACGCGGATTCTCCACCCACTGAAGCATACGGGTTTCAGACGCGCGTAGCCCGTAACGGTCGCGGTGATATGGGTGATGTGTGTCATACGCTCACTGCTGAGGCTGGCGAAACGGGAACAGGTGACTCTGCGCCATGCGTTGCCTACCCGGTTGATGTGCCGAAAGCACAAATAGCATCAGCGACCGTCGCTGCAACGGGTGGCAAACAACGCCCCTTCCTGAAGTGGGCGGGCGGCAAGTACAAGTATCTGGATGTCATCGCCTCCTACCTGCCAGAGGGTAATCGTCTGATAGAGCCGTTCGTGGGTGCCGGATCTGTGTTCATGAATATGCCGTTCAAAAGCTACCTGTTGGCGGACGTTAACCCGGACCTGATTAATCTGTACCGCCAGCTAGTGGAGCGTCCCAATAAAGTCATTGGCAGCGCTCGTAAGCTGGTTGAGCGGAATGATTTCGGAGCTATTAGGAATGAGTTTAATGCGAGAGAAGCAAGTGCGGCACGTCATGCCGCTCTCTTCCTGGCATTGTTGCGCACCTGCTTTAACGGGCTGTGCAGGTACAACAAGAAAGGGCTGTTTAACGTGGGCTGGTGCAAGAAGGTAAATCCTTACTTCCCAGAGCAGGAACTAGCCGACTTCGTTTCAAGCACCCAGCAACGTGAGTTTTTCTGTGGCCCCTTTGAAGAAACCATAGCGCGCGCCGGTGCGGGTGATGTGGTGTTCTGCGACCCGCCTTATGAGCCGATGCCTGGCGAGAACGGTTTCACGTCCTACGCTCAGGGCGCGTTTAACTTTGAGCATCAGGAAGCACTGGTGATTGCCTGCGTTGCTGCTCACGGGCGCGGCGCGCGTATCGTTATCACCAATAGCGGCGCACCTTCAATCAAAGAGCTTTATCGCAAACATGGCTTTGACGTGCATACGTTCACGGCCAGACGCTCAATCAGCTGCGATGCAGATACGCGCGGCGATGTGAGCGACATTATTGCCATTCTCTGACGACCACCGGCCACCAGCTGGTGGCCGTACTGAGGCACGATGAAAAAGATTTCTATGTTCAAACCCGGCGTGAAAAGTGCACATGCCAAAGTCCTTGAGCACTTCGACCAGGACACCGCACCCACTGAACCCAGCCAGCTCTATGGCGTGGGATTTAAGGAAGCATGCGCGAACCATCTGGATCTCAAGCTCGATCCGGCTTTCATGCCCGTGTTAGAGCAGATGGAGTCGTACACCCATGGACCGAGCCGCATCGCGCTGGCACACGCGGAACAATGCCGCCCGTACATGCTGGGTGCGGCCTATGCCGTTTGGCGATTTCTGTTTATCCGCACCGGATGCGCTTATATCTTTTCACCCGATCCTGCGGTCCACCTCATGACGCGTGAGCTGCTGCATCGCCTCATAGCCAAATGGCCGCTACTCAGTGCGCAGCTGCAATTTGATGCGTTCGCTGTGTGGGTGAAGGCGTCACCGGATCGCCGGCTCGAATGGGTGCACCCAGACACTCTAACTGACGTCAAAATCCAGAAGGTTACTAACGCACTGTCATTCGTTTACGTGGATAACGCGCATCAATGCTCAAATGAGCTGCTGGAATGTCTCAGTGCGACGATCTGGCCTCATCAACCATCTATCATCGCCGGAGTACCGCTAAGCGCTCAGGGTGCGTTTAAGGCGCTATTTGACGATGAGCAATTTTCAGGGATAAAGCTGGCTGCGCAGGATATGGAGGGATATTCCATGGGAAGCGTTGAGCGGCTTCGCCAGCAGGTGGGCGAGGATTCAGATCATTTCCGGTCAATGGTGTTGGCTGAGTTCCCGCAGACATAAAAAAAGCCCTGTTTCAGGGCTTATTCTCATTGGCAGGTGGCGTTCCGGGTTTAGCGGCGTCTTTTTTGACTGTGTAGCTATCGATGGCCAAACCGCTTGGATCGTCTGGTGGCAGTAATTTATCAATAATACCTTTAGCAACTGAGTTTGCGGTCGCACTAATTGTCGGACTAAAGAAAGTTAAAATGAAAACCATCAACCCTGTCACAAGAGCCGTACTAAAAGCGGCAGCGAGGGTGCCACCAATATACTTGGAAGCTACCAAGAACCCCTTAGTAAACTTACTGGGAGTGGTTTCTTGAACGGCCCACGTTGACATTTTTTCGGACCATTCATCACGCGCTTTTTTTTCGGCATTAGTCACTTTGTCTTTCAGGCCTGCAACGATCAGCTGATGCTGAGCAGTCAGTGCACCTATAGCCGCACCGTGTTCATTGGCAACATCCTGCCGTACCTCATTTTCAATCTCATCTTTTATGACGGCTACGAACGTTTTTGCAGTAGTGAGATAATGCTCACGGTGGGTTTGATCACTTGCAATGAGGTCATGCCAGCTCTCAAGCTTACCAGGCACAGCGGCAGGCCCATAATCCCGCTCAAAACCAGCCGCCATTGTGTCTTTGTGCTTTTTATAAAATGCATAGGCAATTAACTGAATGGGATCGCTTGTATCTCTGACCAGCTCCCTGAATACATATTTTTTCTGTCCTGCCATTACAGATATACACCCATAGGAAAACGTCCCAAAAAGGGACGTTAAAATTATCTTCTGTGGATTTTTTCAGTGAGCTTTAATAGCCGCTTATCACCCACGGAGTTCTTGTCATCAGACTTTAATGATTCAGGGTAAATTAATAAATCACACATCGGCATCTGCATATGTGTGAGATGTACGTTAAAATCCGCGTGACGCCATCCTCGCTCATGCTCAGAGTCAACATTAACTATACAATTGTCATAAATTTTGGTGGTCTTGAGGCTTTGACCGCCAATCTCTCCATAAAGCGCCTGCGCTCCATAAAGAGCATTAAGCGCATCCAATACGGGACTCTTCTCATTACTAACTTCAGCGCGCTCACTGTGCGTGCTGTGTGCACAACTTATGGAAACATTGTAATCTTTAACCTGCCTGAGAGCAGATTGGGCCATCGCCAGAATCTCTTCTGGTCCGAAGCCGGGAATTGGGTATAAGTCTGGCATAGACACCTCCTGACATTTTGTACAGTTTACACAATTGACATTCATATGCGCAAATAATCCCCACCAAACAAGGCTAAAAGTGGAGTTTTTTGTAGTTACCTATTCCAGACGAACCAGATGCAACTTTCCATAAAATGGACGCCTGCCCCCATTTATGGATTCCCCTATGCAAGAATGCTACGAAAGTGTTCACCATAATCTGCTACCCGGCGCCACACCCGACAGCCCTGATGACATTGGTATAAACCGCGCCCGCCACCTGGGCGAGATGATGCTCAGCAAATTCCGTGATGAGATTCAGTCGCCAGTTGAGTTCGCCAGAAAGTGCAGCGGGCTCGCGATCAGCAAAATTCAGGCGCATATGCTCAATGCTGCAGCGACTAACCCGCGCGTGCTAATCCTGAATGCTCCAGGCACCGGCGCAAGCACCGCAGCGGCGATATTTGCTCTGCACCGTACCGTCGCCCGCCGTAACCACCGTGCGCTTATCATTTCTCCCCAGCGGAACACCCTCGGCCAGTGCCGGAGTATGTTAAAAAGCAACTCATGGCTGATGATTGATGCTTGGAGCCTCTTCAGTATCCATACCGAAACAGGTTTCTGGGCAAACGAAGACACCGATTGGGGTATTCACTGGGCATCGTTCTCCGATCTGCCCGTGCACCATATCCAGGACATTATCTGCAATGAACACACAATCATTGTCGACAACGCCCATCAGTACACTCCTGAATTCTTACTGCTGCTGCAATCAGCCATCCAGCCTCATCAACAGCTGATTATCATCGGTCGCGATACCAACACCGCCCTGCAACAGTTTGAGCACGATCCGGAGTTCGCCACCGTGCGTGCGCGGATCGACCAGTCACCACTCGTTATCCCTGCCTTCGTGAATATGAAGCGCGCCCAATATCGCGATTACCCGGAGGCGTACCAACAGATTTTCCAGATGCCAATCAGCTGGGAACCGAGCAAATGTCCGGCATAGGCACGAAAAACTCTGTGTGTTCCGGGCACGGCGGCTTTTCCTCGCGCCCACCAGCCGAATGCGTGGATTTCTTCACGATTAACGGCATTGGTGCGCTGGTGGAAGGCAACGCTTATCCGGCGCACACAGATGGCAAATCAACGCACCCCGGCAACGCCGTTTCTACCCGCCCCTGGTTCACCATCGGCGGCAAAGCGGTTGTTTGCGAGGGCGATCCTGTTTCCTGTGGCTCAACCGTAACAACCGGTGATGCCTCTTTTGATGTGGGTTAACAATGCTTTCCAGCACCTATCAACTCAATGCCTATAAAGCGCTCGCTGCAGCTGGTGGGCTGACAACACCCGCCAGTGCCACCAGCGCCAACGAAGCCGCCACGCTCGCCGCAAGCCTGAGCGATACGCTCACCGGCACTGTGCTTTCGACCGTCGTTTACCCGGCCACCGTGACCGGCTACACAAGCCAGATCGCCAGCTGCAGCGATGACCTGGCGAACGCCGCGGAAGATGCAAACACCTATGCGGCCATGATCACCGAGTACGCGGATCCGTCCGTGCTTATCCAACTGACGAACGGCTGGGATATCTACTGCCGCGCAAACAAGCTTGTGGCCAGCGAGCTGGTTATCTCCGCAGCCATTGGTGACGCCACCGAACCAGCCGCTCTGGTTTCTGCACTTCAGGCGTTTTCAACCAGCGCGATCGTCGCGGCCATGGCTTCTATCAACACCTCTTTAAGCGGTGCAATCGCACTTACGGACGAGCAGATCACCGCGCTGCAAACGGCAGTTACCGCCGCCGATGCCATGACGGCGACCGTAACCAGCGCCATAAACACACTGGAGTCACGCCGGACGGCAGCGCAGGCCAGCGCTACCGAAGCTGAGGACGCTTTCAACAAGGCTATTTCTGTCGCCCTGATTAACTCATCAATCAGCAGCACAGCGGTAGGTTCTGCTGTAAGCGCCATCACCCCGGCAACCGTTCTGGCCATCCTCGAAAAGGGATCATCATGAGTCTGCTTGGCACCCTCACCGGCGCTGTATCGAAAGTCACGGGGTTATCTGTACGCACGAAAGTGGAGATGGTGCTGGTGGCCGCATTGGCACTGGCGCTGTTTCTGGGCTGGCAGTGGATAGAAGGCCTGCGCACGACCAATACCACTCAAGCGCAGCAGATAAACATTCTCGCAGCTAACAAAGCCACCCTTGAGCAGGAAAAGACGCAGCTAAAGACCGATAAGGCCGTCGCTGAAACAGAGCGCGATGAATACGCGCATCGCACTGAGAAGTTAAACCAGGAGAACAAAGCTAATGAAGACAAAGCACGGCAATACCAGACCGACAGTGAGGCAGCGCGCGCTAAGCTGGCTAAGCTCCAGGCTGATGACGCTTGCGCCGCTCATGCTGTGCCTGACGGTGTTATCAGCGTGCAGCAGCAAGCCATCAGCAAATTCAACGCCGGATATTCAGGTTAAAGTGACGGCGGCGCCCGCACAGGTGAGCGCATGGATGTGCAAAATGCCGGATTTCGACGTAAAGCGGTATGCGGACTATCCGGATTATGTGGAGCGCACGCGGGTGTTACTGGCGACCGTGAATGACCATAACATGAGCGTGAACAACATCAACGGCGCAACACTGGGTGCCGCCTCAAAAAACCTGGCAAAAGATACTAAATAATCGTATTATCCGACCAGCTTGAGTTCACAAGCATAAAGATTTTATTAAAGTAACGTTCACCCTAAAGGCGCTCTTTGAGCGCCTTTTTCTTTTTATCAAAGATACTAAATTATCAGCCTTCACCAGATGTAACTTTCCTTAGAATCAGAGCCGATTAGCAAACCTAAGAGGCTTTTTTTCTATGAGCGATACCAAGGAATACACGCAGCGGGTTAAAGAGATCTCGCAGCGTTCTCAGAGCATCACGCGTATCTGTAATGACGCGCAGTTTAACGAAAAGGGTTACATCCATAATCCAGCGCTTCGCCGTGAAGCAATGCTTGAAGCTGCGATGAAAGACCCACTGTTTGAGAACGTGAACGCTGACGCTGTCGGCCAGATCGTCTCTGCATGGGGTGCAGCAATCGCTGACTACGCCAACACCCACAAAAAAGCACCACGCCCGGAAGTCCTGGCGATGGCTCACCAAACGCTGGAAAACTGCCTGATGGTAGAGTCCGCGAAAAGCTCCGGCCAGAAGACGACCACCGCCAGCATGCTGGAAAGCGTTAACGGTGAAGTGATGTCTGGTCAGGACGGCATCATGCGTCAGTCTATCTTCCTCGCAATGATCCTGCCTGTTGCCCTGGGCGCACAGACTGGTGATGCATGTACCTTCATCCCGGTACCGCGTGACCATTCCAAAATCTACGAAATCATCAACGTAGCAGGCACCACCTTCGGTGACTACGCGGCGGGTGACAAGCTGGATATGCAGTCTGTAGGCCAGTACTCGCAGATGCGCCGTAACTACGTGCTGAAGGCGAAAGGCGATGGCGTTACCAAGATTTTCACCTTCAAAATGTCCGACTTCGAAGGCGTAGACGTGCCGATCCGTAAAGGTCGCACCGTGCTGTACGTTGGCACCGAAATGACCCCGGAAGATAACGGCGAAGGCACCCTGCTGCACTCCTACACCAACGCATCCGGTGAGACTGTTTCACTGACCGCGTCTGTGGATTACACCAAAGGCCAGATCACCATGACCTTCGGCGTTGCGCCTGCGTCTGGTGAAGCGCTTGAGGCTGAAGTAGAGATCAACATCGAAGCAGCACCAAACCTGATCCCTACCATCAACCAAGAGATGAAACGCTGGACTGTGTACCCTTCACAGTATGCCCTGGCAGCAGAGCATAGCGTGCAGGCTGCATACGATGCGCAGCGTGAATTCGGTATCGATCTCAACTCGCTGCAGTACCGCACGCTGAAAGACTACCTGTCTCACGAACAAGACATGCTGCGCCTGCGCATCATGATCCGCCGTTGCGTGAAAACTGACTCTTTCGATGTCGCCATTCCGCAGGATACGAACTGGGATATCTGGAGCCTGATCTTCAAGTCGAAGATTCAACAGGTGTTCCGTGATATCGCCGAAACCACCCAGAGCAACGGCTCAAGCGGTATGTTCGCCGGCTCCGACGCTGCCCTGTTCTTCAAGACGCTGCCGACCAACATGTTTACCCCTGCTGAGAACTACGCGCAGGTGGCATACGTGCACTTTGTGGGCACCCTCTTCAACGGCATCAAGGTATTTGAAGTGCCAACTGGCGTGTGTAACGGCTTCACCGCTAAAGGCGTGACCTTCAACACCTATGACGTGCTCTGCTACACCCGCGACGAAAATCCGGGCAAAGCGGGCTTCATCACCGGTGATGCTGTACCGGCTGTTCCGTTCGTTCACCCAACCACTCCGGCACTGACTAACCGCACCACTCTGTGGGGATCTGCAATCAACCGCATCCACCCACGTAATGGCCGCGACTACTTCACGCTGTTGACCCTCACCAATCTGAAAGCTGGCGGCATTAACTTCCGCACCGGTCTGGTGATCGAGAGCGGTTCAACTTCGTAACCCCCCCTGTCTTTAACCGGTAACTAAGCGCCCTCCGGGGCGCTTCATTGAGGAACATACTGATGTCTCAATACAGTATTCCCTTTTCGCTGACCAACGTTTCAGCGGTGGCGGTATCGGCTATCAACGCCGATAGCACGCTTTCCACCGGTGATA
This sequence comes from Erwinia sp. 2186, assembly GCF_057812255.1. NCBI lineage: Bacteria > Pseudomonadati > Pseudomonadota > Gammaproteobacteria > Enterobacterales > Erwiniaceae > Erwinia > Erwinia sp. 2186. The sequence goes on from NZ_JBSZSZ010000001.1 coordinate 71,652, forward strand.
ACCTTGCGCAGTCGATCTGGGCTGGTGTGGGCACTTTTGCCCGTGGCAAGCCGTTTACGGCGCTGCCAATCTCTAAAGCAAACTATCTGGATGTGCTGGGGGATGCTATCCATCCGTCCGTAGGTTCACAGTTTGAGTCCATTCGTCACGTTTACGAGGCCGTGCAGCAGACCAACGGTTACGTTGTTCGCGTGGTAGCGGATGATGCGAAATACCCGGTGATCATCTTCTCCTACGAGAAGGATTCAGCCGGAAAAATCACCATCTCCCACTCCACCACTGCATTGACGTATGGTGCCGGTGTTGAACTGACTGAAGGCCAGTTCCTGGCGGTATACGTGAATGACGGTGATCCGTCTACCAAGCGCGCAATCACCTTCGCGGCTGATGCGTCTGCAACTGGCCGCTTCAACCTGAAGCTGACCCAGACAGATAGCCTGGGCACCACCAGCACGCTGGAAACCATCTCCATTTCTCTCGACACTGAAGGTGTCGACGCAATGGGGCGCGCCAACTACATCGAAACCGCGCTTGAATCACGCTCCGGCTATCTGGCTGCGGTCTGTGATGCAACTGCCGCCAGTGCTTTGACGTTCGAAGCTACCAGCGCGCTAAGTTTCGTGGGCGGCACCAACGGCGACCAGAGCAATATCACTGATGCGCAGTACAGCAAGGCTATCACCGCGCTGTCTAACGCCAACGTGAACTACACCGCCGTTCTCGGTCTGGGCTGTTACAGCTCGGCGTCAATGACGCTGCTTGCTGATATCTGTTCCGATCGTCGTATTGATGGCTTCTTTGACCTTAAGCCAACGCTGACCTACGCCGAAGCGCTGACCGGCGCCACTGACTCCGGGCTTGTGAGCACTGATTACACCTCTGTGTGTCTGTATCACTTCCCATTCACCCACAAAGACAAGTGGACCACTGGTCGCGTGGCTGTGGGCCTGTCCGGTACGGCTTACGCCGCGAAAGCGAAAGGCATTGCGAAAAACACTGACGTCGGCGGCTGGCACTACTCCCCGGCAGGTGAAGATCGCGGCCTGATCAATCGCGCCAACATCAAGCCTATTGATGGTTCCGGCACGCCGGATTATGACGCGATGTACACCGCGCGCGTGAACAAAGTGGCAGTAAGCACCACCGGTAAGATGATTATCGATGACGCACTGACCACCTACAGCGCTGAGAACTATCTGCGCTTCCAGCACGTGGCGTCTCTGTTCAACACCATCAGCCGTTACTTCTTCCAGCTGGGCCGGACCCTCAAGCATCAGCCGGACAACATCACCGAAAAATCACTTACCCGTGAAATGACTAAGGTTCTGGATCGCTTCGTTGCGTCCGGCGCGCTGGTTACGCCACGTGAAGTCGATTCTGACGGCACAGCTGCTTACCAGCTGAAAGTCACTCAGGTGGAGATCGATTACTGGAAAGTTGAATGGGCAGCGTGCCCGACCGGCTCGGCTCGTCGCCTGCTGGGTGTTCCGTCAGTCATTAAGTAAGGGGTAGACCATGAGTAAGTTTTTCCAGGCAGGCGCGCTGAATATCGATGCTCTCGCAGCATACGGCATGGGTGCTAAGCCAGATGCGGCAATGCTGGAAAGTGCGAAAGCATCAGCTGAGCCAGAGTTACAGGTTAAGAAGCCTAAACAGGAGCTGTCTCTTGAACAGGCTCATCAGATGATCCTTGAAGCCGTTGCAGCCAGCGTGAAGAGCGACGGCCTGTCTGACGCGGCTCAGGCTGTGCTTGACTGGGCCGACAGTGACGATACCAGCTACGACGCACTGGACGGGTTCGCCCAGTCGCTGGCAGGCATTGATGATGATGTCGATGAGCCTACCGAGGCTGAGCTGGATGCGTACTACGACGTGTTGAGCAACATGGCTAACTTCATGGTCGCTGCAGGCGCTGATGAAGACACCGTGTCCGTCATGTTCGATGACGAGGATGATGATGCGTCCAATGAGCTGGCGGCTGCGCTGAAACAGATTGACGCAGACGACCGCGCCTCTCTGGTATCAGCGTTCGCCCTGTCCGGTGATGACGCCATGACCGAAGCGCTGGTGAAAGTCGTGCGTGGAGGTAAGTGGATGTCTATCCGCAAGCCGTTCAAAAAGCGCCGCCGTACAGCAGCACAGCGCATGGCTCTGAAGCTGGCACAGCGCAAGTCACACACGGCACAGGCGAAGCTGCATCGCGGTAAATCCATGAAAATCCGCGCCAAGCGCCTGGGCAAGTAATGGGACCAGCCACCGGCTCCGGCTGGTGGCTGTTTAAGGTGACTAAATGGAATATTTTGGGGCAGTCAGTCCTGATGGCGTCAGTCCTTATCTGAAGGCCTACATCACGTCTGAGGACTACACCGTTGTGGGCTATATCGCACCGGGTGCCAGCCTTCAGATTGCATCGATGTGGACGAGCCCTTTCGAGGGTGATAATGCGGGTTCCATTGCCGGTGTTGAATCTCTTGCCAACATTGCGCAGTCGGCTTCTGCTGCCACGTCCGTGACCCGGTGGAACTCACTGATGGTGTGGCAGGGATCGCAACCGCCCTCAATCAGCTTACCGCTGGACTTAATCGCCATTTATGACGCCAAAACTGAAGTAGACGGTGCTATCAGTGCTTTGTGCGCCATGGTGTCGCCCGAACTGAAAGACACAGAACCAGGCGGACGCCGCCCCTACGTTTGCACAGTGAACATCGGGCGCCGCTTCCTGCTGGCTGACGTGGTTATTCAGGACGTGTCGTACAGCCTTGACGTACTCCGCACCAGTGACGGCTATTTCGCCAGTAACACAGTTACCCTGCAACTCTCCGGCATGGCGGTTCAAAACCGTTCGGAGATTACCGGGCTATTTATCTGATTAGGGGAATCCTATGTCTGGACATAGTAACGCGGTAGGCAACGCTGCATACCTGAAAACGCAGTACACCGCGAACAAATCAATGGGTGAAAAGCTTAACGGCTCGGAGTTCAAACTTTCCATTGTGGGCTATGAAAGCCTGTCTGCGCTCATCCGTACTGCGCAGTTTCCTGAGCGCACCCGTGAGGATGTGGAGGATTACGGCCCTAACGGCATGAAATACAGCCAGCACGGCCCGATCCGCAACAGTGGCGAAATGCCATGCCAGTGTGTGGAAACCATCAAGGGCGACATGCTGTCGTTCATTCGTGATGCAGTAAACAACAAGTCATATTTCGATGTGACCGTTGAGGCAGCACCTGAATCCCTGGGCGGAATCTCTCCGGATGCGTTATCCGTTACCCTTTACGACTGCAAAATCTATGTCGATGGTACGGACCTCTCAACCGAAGACGTTACCGCACTTGTGCGCCCTAGCCTGCGTATCGTGTACAACTTCATCGAGTAACTAACCTACTCCGCGCAAGCCCCCTTTATGGGGGCTTTTTTATGCTTGTCCGCCGCTGAGGGAAAGATAACTATCCATATCATTGCGCTTATTTATCAGGAGCGCACATGTCCCCGAATGAACTGCTTGAAAGCGTCAAAACCCGCTTTATCACCCTCATGCATAATGAGCCGGAGAAGCTACAAAACCTGCTGATTCAGGCGCTGCGGGCCTATCAGGATCGCGCGGGCACGGTTTCGCACTTCCGCATCGAGAAAGCGGACGGCCTGTCTATCGCGCTGCCGGAGGACTATCTGGAGCTGGTGGCCGTGGTCGATGCTACCGGCGACTGGATGTATGCCGACATTATCAATAACAAGATCGAGATTGAGAATACATGGGGTATGCGCTGGCCGCTGACCGTTGAGTATCTGGTGCAGCTTAGCGCCCTCGATCTGGATAAGGGAACCGTGCCACCCCAGCTGGTGGGCATCATCCAGAACTACCTTGAAGCACTGATTGCCATCCCCAACACGGATCGCGTGCGTCGGGCGTCCATCTTCTCAAAGGTCGATATTTCCAATCTGGCGGATGAGAACACCCTAAATCAGCGCAAGACCGAGCTGGAAACGGAAATGTCCAGCCGTGGTGCTATTCCTCGCGCCGTTACGATCTACTCCGCCATTGGGAAATGCTGATTATGGCCATCTCCGATCTGCTGCTCAATGCATCCAAAACGGTAGCCAGTGCCCTTCCCTCATTCATGATGGCCACGGGCCTGGGCGACCAGCAAATTGGCAAGCTGACAGCGCTTGCCCTTAACAAAATACTCTTTGCTCAGGGGTGGATGTTTGCCGTTGAGGTCGACGGTATGTCCGGCATTGAGTTCTTCGTTAAGGACATTACCTACGGCAAGTACACCATTGAAACCGAGGCTAAACGTATCGGTGCCAACGAGTACAACATCCCTGTAGCGCGTACTGCTCAGGCCGTCACGATGATGGTGCGCGATACAAATATTGGGATCGTGCACGACTGGTTTGAAAGCTGTGTAGCCAACGTCATTAACGATGACGGCACAGTTAACCTGCCCGGCGCTTACCTGATGAATATCCGCATTTATCGCCTGGTATCAACCGGCGTTCCCGTACTTGAAACCGAGCTCACGGTTATCCCTACTCAACTTGGAGAGATCACTCGCTCCAAAGACCAGGTAACTGAGTTTGAAACGTTCCCGCTCACCTTCGTGCAGTGGAAAACCTTCGGCGACACCGCTGCAACAGCCCTTTCGGTACTTTAATCATGCCTATTCCATTTTTCCCATTGCCATCGCGCCCGCAGCAGCTGGCTGTATTCCGCACGCCAACAGTTGATGACGCCATTTACTTTTGCAAGTCGGTGGAAGCAACTGAAGAGCGCGACACCACTGAATTCCTCAACATGCTGCAGCCGGAAGATAACCGCAGCGATTCACGCAACTGGACTGCCAGCGATCGTCGCACCGCCCTGTGGTGGATTTTCATCAACTCCCGATCGGATGCCGTAATCGACTTCTCCTATACCTGTGCGCACTGCGGTGAAGAGCACTGGATTAACTGCGATATGCACAGCCTTATTGACGATCTGGAGGTGCTGGGGGAGCAATCAAACCTGGCGGTAACGGTGCCCGTTAACGGCAAGGAATATGAGTGGGTATTAAAGCCACTTGATGGCCACGCAATGGAACGCCTGGAGCGTATGCGCCAAATGCTGCCCCCGCGCGGCAAGGCTGATGACTACAACGCGGCTGTGATTGACCTTCGCAAGTGGGAACTGACCTATCAGGCGCAGCTTTTCTATGACCTTGAGCCGGACTATGACGTCTCTGCACAAAACCGCTACGAGCTCATTGGAAAGATGGAGCTTGGGACGGAGTTTGTCCAGCTGGCCGCGGCAGTTCGCATTATGCAAAAGGATCTCCGGCACGGCCTGAATGTGATCCTTGATAAAGGCGAGTCTTGCCTGATCCTTCCGCCGCATGAGTGCCAGTCTGAGGCGCAAAAGGAGCCAGCAGAGCGCCCGACTACTCGCCTGCTGGTGCCCTTTCGGAATTCACAGTTCCTTCCAGACATTGGCACTGGACCACTTGCGGACATTAGTTTTCAACCTGGCCTTGTATGGAAACCAGCCCGTTAGTGACGTGAAACAGCTCAGCGTTGATGAGGCGCTGGCTCTTTCAACAGCCATCAAAGAAAAGAACACCCCGCGCAAAAGAGGCAAATAATTATGACCGAACAAGACAAGACTTTGTCTGCCGGCTTTACCGATGTGATCGACACTGTTGAAAAAGCCAGTGATGCAGAGCTGGCCGCGCTTGCACGCATTGAACGAAAATTGAGTGGCCCTGTTTCGGGGCCAAAATCTGCACACCCCCTTAAGGCCACTTCTGGCGAAACCGTTCCGCGATCCGTTCAGATGGCTCAGGAGCGCAAAAAACAGCAGGAAAGCGCCCGAATAAAAGCGGTTAAAAACCAGTCAGATGACAGCAAAACTACCGACAAAAAACAGTCAAATAACGGTAATTTATCCGTAAAACGTAATAACGGTAAAATATCAGACATAAAACGGGAAAATAACGGTGATATAACCGTAAATGTTGTAATTGATCCGAAAAAAACAAAAAGCCAGAAAAATAACGGTCATTTATCCGACAAATCACAACCTAATATCGGTAATTCAACCAACAAAACACAAGCACGTGAAGATGCGCTGAGGCAGTTACGTTCTGCAAAACGTCCAGCCAATAAAAGTCAGCGGGATGAAAATGGCAAATTCACATCGCGAGATAAGGCCGAACAAAACAAGAAAGATAACGCTGATCGAGGCAGTCATGAGGACGAAGCTGAACAGCGTAAACGAGATGGGTTGCTGACCCGCATTGGAAAGATGCTCAGTGATTCAGACGACCCGCTGGATGCAGACAGTACCAATGCTGCGGGTGTTGCCGCTGGTGGCTCATTCTGGAAGGCAGGACATGAAGCCTACACGATGACCAAGAACACCATTGGCGGCGGCGTCTCCGGCGTGAAGAAAATGGGTGAGTTCATGGGCGGCGACAAAGACGAAGAAGCCCCGAAAAAACCAGGTCTGATGCGCCGGATGTTTACCCGCGGCAAATCAGGTGGTGCAGCAGGAAAGCGCAATTCAGCCAGCGTCATCGCCGCCGCTTCGCAAAAGGAGCAGGCCAAAGCCACCGAGCAACAGACTGAAGCCATCAAAGAGGGTGACGCCCAGATCGTAGAAAAGCTTGATGAGCTCCTGAAAGAGAAAAACGGGAAGAAATCGGGCGGGATCCTTGGACTGCTCGGCGCGGCGGCAATGGGCAAGCTGGGTAAGAAGATCCTGGCAAGCATTCTGGGCGGGCTGGGCGCTAAGTCTCTGGCCGATCGCATTCGCGGCGGGACCGGTGGGCGCGGGCGTAAGCGCAAAAGGGGCATGCCCCCACTGGGTGATGATTGTGGATGTGATACTGGATTGCCGGGTGATGCTGGTGGATCGGGTAAGAAGCGCAAGCCAAGCCGCAGAGATCGCCGCAAAGCCATCCGCAAAGCAGGTAAAGGCAAGCTTTTAAGGCGCATGGGGAATACTGCGGTTGCTACGGGCGGATCGCTGGCGGCAGCTGATGCGGTAGCAGACGTAATGAGCGATACAGATACTCATAAAGCCAAGGCTGCGGAGAAAGTCGCTACCAAAGCAGCGGCCAAAGAAGCAGGAACCGCTGCCACAGTCGCGGGTACGGGTGCTGCAGCGGTTGCCGGAAAAGTTGCGGCAAGTAAGGTCGGTGAAAATGCAGCAGGCAAGGCCGCCGCTGCAGGCGCGGAATCGGCCGGCGTGAAGGTTGCCACCAAAACAGCGGGAAAATCGGGCGTTAAGATTGCGACCAAAGCAGCATTGGGTACGACTCTTCGCGCCGTTCCGATCGTCGGGCAGGTTATCGGTGCGGGTATCGATGGGGTGATGGGGTGGCGGGACAAGGAGGGGCAACAATCCACGTTCAACCTGAAGGATGAGCAGGAGGCTACCAGGCGCCAGAAAGCCGAGTACGCGACGGCTAACATTCTGGACATGGGCGGGCTTGTATCAGGCGGGGCTGGGCTGCTCGCCAAAGGTGCCAAAGCGCTGGGCATGAATAAGGTTGCCGATAAGCTCACGTTCTCAACCGATGATATTGCCAAAGGCTTAGACAGCAAGGTTACAGCTGGCAAGCAGGCCATTAAAGGCGCCTCCGAATTCCTGGGCATTACCAAACCCGATAAGGCGAAGGAAGACAAGGCCGATGATACGCGCACGCAGACGCTTGTCTCCGCTATTCAGGACGGAGCTAAAAGCACAGTAGAGGCGATCACAGGGTTAATTGGCAACGGCGCGAAAGTGGCCAAGGGGGCAATTGAAGATGCCAGCGGGGCAACAAAACGGTTTGTAGCGGGCTTCACTCAGCCAAAGACGGACGATGTGAGTGCAGATCTGAATATCGGAGGTGCCAACGCCAAAAACCGTAATTTCCGTAACAACAATTTTGGCAACCTCAACTATGTGGGCCAGGAAGGCGCGCGCCTTGAGAACGCTAACGCCAACGGCGAACGCCGTTTCGCGCGGTTTGATACACCGGAAGAGGGCATGCGCGCGCTGGCCAATCAGCTTATGAGCTATTCAAACGGGACATCTAAAGCGGCGGGCTATAAGAAGCTCCAGAATGTCGATCAGATTGTCTCCATGTACGCACCAGAGAAGGAGAACAACACCAAGGCCTATAAAGCCAGCCTGGCTAAACAGCTGGGCGTGGGTGTAAACGACACGATCGATATGAAAAACCCGCAGGTGATGACCAAGATGATCCGGGCGATTTCCACTATTGAAGGTGGTAATCCGCAGGTGACAGACAAATTCATCAGTACTGCTCTGGGCCAGTATCAGCAGGGTGATAGCGGCAAAGGCAAGTGGGTAGGGCAATACAACGATTCTACGCTGGCCGCAATCAACAAAACGCGTGATGGGCAGGGGCAGGACTTGCTGACCAAAGATGCGCAATTCTCAGGTATTGCCACGGCAAACGGAAAATCTGTCGACGCGTTAAAAGCTGCTGACGTCACGCCTTTAAAGCCCGTAACGCCTGCACCAGCCGGGGCAACCACAACTGAAAATGGCGTCAATTTCCGTGCCGCACAGCTGCCCCTTGGCATGGGGCAAAATACGTCGGTAGGCCAAAAACTGGCGAACGCTGAAGGGTTACGCCATCAAGCAGGACCAGCTGGTGGACCTGAACCGGTACAGCATGCGCAGTCGCTGAAGAAAACCTCAGCCACGGCGGTTAGCCGTCCACTGGCTCCGTCTGAAGGCGTCCAGTTTCGCGCGGCGCAGCTGCCGCTGCAGGACACAATGCTGGGTAAATGGGCGAGCGACAATAAGTTCGGCGCAAAACTGCAAAACGCGGAAGGTTTACGTCACCAAATCTCACCTAACAGTGCCGTCAAGGCCGCCAGCGCGCGCCCTAACATGGCGATCCCCTCCAGCATACCAACCGTCACTGACATGGCCGCAAATAACGTGCAGCCGTCTGTGCGCGTCTCAAATGAGCAGTCTTTCCCGAAAGAGGTAAAAGCAACATTTGAGAAGATTGCTAAAACCCTGGATCGCATCGAGGGCCACACCAAGGATGCGGCAGAGAAATCAGGAGATGCGTCACCTAAAGCCAATACGCCGCAGCCAGCACCGCGCAGCTCAACCCCGTTAAGCATTAACGATCCGCTGATGGCTAGCGTAGCGAACGACTGAGAGGAACCATGAAGGAAATTGATTACCTGATGGCGCTAGGCACAAACGGCCTTAAGGAATACAGCGGCGAGCTGGAATCCAAGGCCGCAATGCTGCGCGAATGGCTGGATACGCCGGTAGGGAGCATTTACGGCCTGCCGTCATGGGGAAATATTTTGGCTCAGTTTAAGCATGAGCCAACCAATCTGGCGCATGTGCAGGTGGCGATCGAAAGCCGCCTGTTAACGAAGCTTTACGAAGATCTGCCGGAGTTGAAAATAACCGGGATCGGCTATTCAGAGCGCGAATTCGACTTTGCTCAGCTCACATTTAGATTGCCGGAAGGCACCATTAACGAAGAGGTAACGAAGTAATGGCAATCCTCAGCCTGTCCGAGATTAAGGACAAGTTCAACAACCTACTGGCAGCTAATAGTTACTGGTCGCAGTTTGCAGGATCACAGTTCGTCACGATGCTGACGACTTTCATTGCCCAGATAGTCTATCGCTGCCAGCAATTTGCTGACGCGGCATTAAGCGAAGGCTTTATTTCAACGGCGACAAAGCGGGCGAGCATCCTCGCCGGTGCGGAAGATCGCGGATACGTGGGCTCGCGCGTCACCCCATCAACTGGCACCGCCATTATCACGAATACAACTAGTAAGGCCGTGGCTGTACCGCAATACACCTCGTTGATTTCCGATGACCAGTATCCTTATTTGACTGATGACGTCGTAACTGTGCCAGCTAACAGCACTGCTATCGCCGCCATCACTCAAATGGAGATTGTGGAAGTAACCGCCACGGTAAGCACAGCAACTGAGTTTTTCGAAGTCTTACTGTCACGGGATCTGACCGAGGTTTGCTACAAAATCGACGTTATGGTCACTACTGATGGCACCACAACCACCTGGAAAAAAAGCAATATGTTCCGGTTGGCCACCTCAACCAGCGAAGTGTATGTAGAGTTCTATAAGCCAACTGAACAGCTGGGGGTGCGGTTTGGTGACGGCACAATCGGTATGCTTGTGCCAGCTGGCTCAACTATCACTTTGAAGGTTTGGTGTAGCAGCGGTGACGTGACGCTTTTGGCCGACCAGGTGCTGACGCCTTCCGACGATTCTGCCGCGCTTGCAGATTCTCTGAGCGTTAAGTCTTATACCTCCATCACTGGCGGTGCTGACAGCGAACCGACTGAAACTACCCGCAATCGTGCGCAGTATTTCCTCTCCTATGACAACCAGGTTGTCTGGGCGGGGGATTACACCTTTTACCTGAAGCAAAACGTCCCGGCGACAACCTGGCTGACGGCGTGGGGCGAGGGCGAGCAAGAGACGATCGACGGCGTCAAAAATCTGGACAATATCAACCGGATCTTCATTTCTGGCTGGTACCCAAATAAGACGCAAGCTGAGCTCCAAGCGCTTGTGATTGCTGCACTCGCTGACGTACCGAATCCGCTTAACAAACGTTACACCTACAAAGCCGCTGAAGAGTTGCCATTTACACTCGCGCTGACCGGTGAAATTTCCGCAAGCCTTACCGCATCGTCGGTACTTTCCAGCCTCAAAGAAAGCCTCGAAACACGCTTTGGCAAGGACTCGACCTACTTCGATCCTGACGGTACTGGCGACTTTGCGCTGATCAAAGTTAAAGACCTCTGGGCCTACATTGAGGCGCTGGCCGTTTTTGAAGATTTCAATATCGTTATCAGCAACATGCAAACCTCTAATGGTTACTACGACTTTGTGTATCTCAATGTTGATGGTTCCACGTTTGATATCACCTATGCGGAGTAAGCGATGACCCTTCAATCTGGCTGGTTCAAAGGGAGACTGACGTCCTCAAAGCAGGATTCGGCGATGCAAAAAGGCCTGGCGGACATCGTACAATCGCTGGTGGAGAGCGTTGTCGAACCACTACTGACGCGCATAACAAACCGAAAATCATTTTTCACCATGTATGACGTGGATCTTGATACCCGCATAGAGGAAATGGGCCAGTTCTTCACAATCCGTTCCAGCGATGCCTCCAGCAAGCCTATGTTGCTGCAGCAGCGTCTCGATGAAATCCACTTTAAAGGGACTTCACGGCCCATTACCCAAACGTTTTACCGCGAATTTAATGGCATCCCGATAACCTGGCAGCCGCTATATGCTCCGATCGACACCACCACTTACCCATATGGCACGGTGTTGATCGCAGAAAACAACGTTGATTCGGTCGGCGATAACTTCGGTGATCTGTTCCTGACATCACGCGGCGTTATCAGCATCCCTCTGGTGGAGCTCACAGCGCTTATTGCTGCGGAGACGGGGGATAGCATCAAAACCTCGTCACAAATGACTGAGGAAGCTCTGACGAAGTTTAAGCAGGTAGTTTTACCGCTTTTACCGCTGCATATCGTATTCGACGGCATGCAGCTGCTGGCGGTTTTCTCTATTGATGAGCGTTCAGACTTTGGAACGCTGATTTCAGTGGATAGCCTGGCGACCTATCAGGGCAAAGAGAAAGCGGACATTGGCACGATTGTTTCCCTCACCTACGTACAGGCTCCTGTTACCGCAACCCCGGCTCCATCCTACGTTCGCGGCCTGATGCGGCATGACGACATCATTAACGATGGCGCAGTACTTGATCAGTTCACCTATCCCGATTTCAACGACGTTGTTGATTATTACTTCACAGCAAACGATGCCAGCGATAAATCGTCATTCTCAGGTGCTGAGGCAGATGTAAGTTTCGGTACGATCGCGAATGAACCTGCGGATTCAACAAGTGCTGAGCTTGTCCAGTATGGCTTTACCGGTTCTGCAACCCCGGCAAGCGATACCGGAAGCGATTTCCTGACGCGCTTTGATAACACCCCGCATGACACATCCGTCGACTACGAGGATACAACGACACCATGACAACCACTGTTTCATCCAGTCTGTCGAAGGTGCAAATGCTGGACTACTACTACCAGCGGCGTGCTGAGTCGTCTATCGGTACCGGGGAGCGTTTTCTGCTGGCAAAAGCAGTATTCGGCTCTTCGGATCTGGTAGTACAAAACAGTTCGGGCACCTATGACATCGCCGATATCCCTACGGATTTCGTCCTTGCAGACCTTACCTCCCAGTTTGCGACATCTGATCTGACACTGTCCTACGCGGATGGCGTGATTACGCTACGTGCTGAGCTGGATTCTTCGGCACTTACTGCTGATAAAGCCTATCCCTTTAATACGCTGGTGGTGCTCGATAGCGAGGGTGTGGGCTGTGCCGTACTGTGCGTGCAGCAAGATACGCTGTATCAGGGCAAAACCTTCGTGGCAGTCGCTAACATCAATACAACGGTGGCCTAATGAGTGAAGCAGCAATCGTAACCGCTAAAAGCTTCCCTGATCCGACCACGCTTCCGCTGATTACAGATGTTCAGTACCGTGAGCCATATAGCTCTGCGGCAATGAACCGTAAACTGCGCGGCATCCTAACGGCAGGGATTTACCAGGGCTTTACCCCGGAAGCAGGGGAGGGCTTGAATCTTCTAATTACGTCCGGTACCGAAGGCGGTACAGTTTCTTTCAATATCGGCACATATTATCAGCTGACGGCGCGCCAACAGGCTGATGTGACTTTAGCCATGACTGCGGGCACTACCGTTGTGGTTGTCCTGGAAGCCTCTTATTCAATCGGGCAAGAGACTTACCAGGTCAACTCCAGTTCAGCCGTGCAGGCTGTGCAAATTAAGCTGGTGGCCAGCGGTACCGTTCTGGCCGAAAATCAGATAGAGCTTTGCACCGTCACCGTTCCCGCCGATGCCACTCAGCTGACCGCTGAGATGATCGATACGTCTAATCGTGTTGCTGTTACGCTCGGCGTCTCGTTGGGAAGTGATGTTGACAGTGAGGATGAGCAGACTGCCGCCAATCTTTTCGGGCTTAAGCAAGCCGTAGCTGCCGCAAAGACAGAAACCCAGAAGCAAATCACAGCTCTGGTGGATTCGGCTCCCGCCGATCTGGACACTATCCGCTTACTGGCAGAAGCGCTGGGCAACGACCCTACGTTTGCTCAAACCATGGCAACGGCACTCAACGGGAAGATGGCGATTGCTGAAAACGGTGGTGACATTGCCGACGTACCTACCTTTCTTGAAAACCTTGGTTTAGGCAAAAGCGAGAACATCGCCGCCGCTGGGTTCTTCCCATCGGCAACAACTGCGCTAGATATAACCACTGACCTGAATACGCTGAAGACTCCGGGCTCCTACTATCAGACTTATAATGCTCAATCCACACTTGCACGCAACTATCCGGTCGCTGGTATTTGCGGGACGATAAATGTTTACCGGAATGCGGCAAATGGGCTGGATGGAACTGCTCAGGAGTATATTCGTTACGATACGGGAGCATCATATCGACGCGTCTACGACGCAGCAAAAGCCACATGGTCAACGTGGTATCGTGATACGAATATGGTCGACTTTACTGCATCACTTGGTGCATCAGGCTGGCAGAAATTACCTTCAGGGTTGATTTTGCAATGGGGAGGGAGTGGACTTACGGGAGCTTCAAGGGCAACCACTTTCCCAATAGCTTTTCCTAACGCTTGTGTGCGAATTTTCATAGGCGATGGTGGTTGGGATGCCACTAACTCAGCGAAATCAACGTGGGGATTCACAAATAAAACAACGTCTGGGGTAAATATTTGTGCGGGTTTGATCTCTGAGGGAGATTGTTACTGGGCTTTGGGGTACTAAATATGAGTAACTATTATTATAGCTCGATCACTAATTCTTTTTATCCCGCTGCGTTATTCTCAGACTATGTTTCTGCTGGCTCATGGCCCGCTGATGCAATCTCTGTTACAGACGCTTTATTCATGGAATATTCGGAACCTTCTTCAGTGGGTAAAATCCGCAGTTCTGATGAAAATGGAAAACCCTGCTGGATTGAACGCCCAGCACTAACGCAAGCCGAAGAAGTTACAGAGGCTAATGTAAAACGCGCTAACCTGCTAAGCACTGCACAGGACATTATTGTTAATTGGCAGTCAGAGTTATCCTTGGGCATTATTAGTGACGATGACAAGGCTACATTAATCACCTGGCTTAAATACATCAAACTTTTGCAGGCAATAGATACTTCACAAGCGCCTAATATCACATGGCCAGATGATCCTGAACAATCCACTTAAACACAATCCCGCCTAGCGCGGGATTATTTTTAACGTTGGTTTGGGCGAAGCCGCAAAAATGGGTGTCGGAGCTGCATCAGATATAACCTCCGGGAGCACGACACTGTTACCGACCATTGCCGCGATAATGAGCGTTTTCAGCAAGCGTGCTTTCACGTCAAATGACTACATTCGTATTCCAGACGTAAGCGGTGGCCTGATTATCCAGTGGGGCAACATCAATATGACCGCTGGGCAGGGTGTAGCCACGTTCCCCATCGCATTCCCAAATAGTTTCCTTCGCTGCTGGGCCGGAGACGTCAGCACCGCATCCTGGAGTTCATCCAACTTCACGGTTTTTGGTCCATCTACTGCGACTAAATCTAATGTGATTATCCGTGCAGTGACTCTGAGCGGAACTACGTTCACTCAGGGCGTGACGGGATCTCAGTGGCTTGCAATAGGGTATTAAGGATGAGAAATGACTAAATATTACAGCCCCAGCGAGAGCGGATTTTATGATTCGGGCATTCATGGTGATGATATTCCCTCTGATGCCATTGAGATCAGCGAGGAAAAATGGCGGACCATGTTATACGAAATGTCTACTGGGTACGCCTATGAGCTCGACAGTTCGGGTAACTTGGAGAGTGTAAGCGGACAAGCTGTAACTGAGGCAGAATTGTCTACTCTCATAAGAAACCAGAGAGATTCATTACTTGCTTCAACGGATTATTATTTAATGGCAGATTACCCAATTAATGAGGGTAATCTTTCCATTTTGAAAGCATATCGACAGTCGCTTAGAGACATAACCTTGCAGGAAGATTTCCCGTTAGATATCTCATGGCCGCAAGCTCCTGATTTCATTGGGAGTGAGTCAAGTTAATTTGTTAGCCTGCTGAACAGCAGGCTTTAACGTTATGTTGTCTCACTCTCAACGTTTGTGCCGCTGATTGTCTTGTATTCCCTGTCAGTATAAAACAAGCCGTCACCTGAATTATAAAAGTCAGCCTCACTGCATGAAACCCCATCTTGTATTAAGATAAAGTCGAAGCCTTCAATTGAAAAAGAAGCTGGCATTTTTATTACATTGACCACTTCAATGTCACCAGTCTTAATTTGAGCGTATCGACCGATAATATCTGTCATTATTAGTGTCCTTATGCCAATTCATATATGTGCACAAATCCGTCGCCACCAGTACCACCTGAATATACTGTGGTTGTATTCGTCGCGTTTGCGCCTGATCCGCCTGAGCCATGAGTTCCGTTTTGTCCTGCCTGTGAACCGCCGCCTACACCGCGCTTGCTCCCAGCGTAAAACGAAGTCCCGCCGCCGCCGCTAACGCAGTTGCCGATAGTTGTATAGAGTGCATTGGTTCCATCGCCACCAGGGGCATTAATCAGATTCCCTCCAGAAGCAGTCCCGCCAGAGGCGCTTACGTTTTGCCCCACCGTACCATTGGCCCAGCCTCCTGAAAGAGTGCTTCCGCCAGCATTACCACCATTAGCGATAATCGTACCGTTGAAGCTCGACTTACCACCAGCTGAAGCTCCGATTCCACCGGCACCGATAATTACCGTTGCAGTGGTTGGAATAATTATCAGATAGGATTTGGCGTACCCGCCGCCGCCACCACCAGCTCCTATGCCGACAGAAGAGGTGTTAGCCGCTGAAGCATTACCGCCACCGCCACCGGCGCCCTGTACTTCAACGATAATGGCCTTAGTGCCAGCTGTCGGCGTGTAGATACCGGAAGCGGTAAACTTCTGGACGTTTATTAGACGGCCATAAAAGGCTTCGCCCAAACCAACGTTAAAAAGAAGCCCGCGTTAGGCGGGCTTTTTATTAGCTGGTTTCGCTTTCTGGAGACGGGGGATATATAAAACTTAGTTTTGAGTCATAATAAAAAACACCATCTGTTTTGTTGTAATACATATTAGGCTGACAAAACACACCAGATTGAATGGCAATAATATAATATCCGTCAAGCGAGTAATCTGAATTTGCTACGATTATGTTTGATACAACATTGTCGCCATTTTTGATTAATGCATATTTGATTTCACTTTCGCTCATTCTACCACTCCACCATCATAAACCCTGGCATACCAGCTGCACCCACACCCTTAATGCCCGTTGAACCACCGCCGCCACCTGCCCCGTAACCCCATCCAGTTTGCCCAGGCCAGCCAGCTGCGCTACCGCCAGATGAGGAACGCACACCGCCGCCACCGCCTCCAAATGGCCCGGAAGCACCTGCTCCGCCGTTGCCTGTGCCCGTGGTGATGCCGTCGTGCCCCATAGATCCAGCTGGATACCCCGGCCCTCCTGCAGCGCCAGCATTTCCACCAGTTCCGCCGCCGCCGTAACCACCGCTTCCCGCAGCTAATGCCAGAAGATCGCCAAATCGGGTTGTTCCGCCAGCGCCGCCGACTGTGCCGCTATTTCCCGTTGATGCCGTACCAGGAGATCCCGCTGCGCCGATCGTCACTTGGATTACATCTCCCGGAGTAACTGATATCGGAATTTTTAGAGCAAAATTCCCTGCACCACCTCCGCCTCCGCCGCCGCCAAAATCACTCGTTGTCGTGCGGCATCCGCCACCGCCACCACCGCCGCCGCCGCCACAACCTGATAGGTAAACCGTATAGACCCCTTCAGGGACTGTGAAATAACGACTTGTGGTAAAAGTTTGCGAACCATGGAGCGTTTCAATTAGCGCTGAAACCTCTTCAGAAAAACCAAGGTTTAATTTAATGAGACTGAAGTTTTATTAAGTGCGCTTTTAGGAATGATCCTTCATGATCTCATTTTTGAATGGTACTTAGAGAGAGGGGGATTGGGTGAAAATTGGTTACATCAGGGTTTCAACAATCGACCAAAATACCGATTTGCAGCGAGAAGCCTTGAATCGTTTAGAATGCGCTCAGATTTTTGAAGATAAAATGAGCGGAATGAAGGGAAAACGACCGGGCCTGACAAAGGCAATGAAAGCCCTTAAGTCGGGTGACTCCTTGGTTATTTGGAAATTAGACAGGCTTGGCCGCAGCGTCATGAATCTGGTTTCTCTGGTAACAGAAATGCGCGCCCGTGGCGTTCATCTCATCAGTATCACGGACAACATTGATACGAATACACCGATGGGACGCTTTGCCTTTCATATCATGTGCGCTTTCGCTGAAATGGAAAAAGAACTTAATTTAGAGCGAACTTTGGCTGGCCTGGCGGCGGCGCGTGCGAAAGGCAGAATTGGCGGAAGAAGGGCCAAGATGACGCCTACAGTTGTTGAGCAAGCTGAGCGCCTGATTAAGAAGGGCATCGACCGTAAGCAGTTGGCCCTGCTTTACGATGTATCATTACCAACAATCTACAAATATTTCCCCGCCTCCACTTACCCCAATTGATTCCTTCCCTGCGGCGTAATCACTCACGCCGCAAATGCTACTTTCCATAAAATCCCGGCAACGACAAAGACAACCAATAGGGGAAAGAGGTGCTCAACACCACCGAATTAATACCGATTGCCGTCGCTGTCGCGCTTTCGATCCTGAGTGGTATTGGCGTTTTCCTCATGGGGATCAGGGAGGGCAGGATTAAAGGAACTGTTTTGGATTTTTTTACGGAAACTTTTATCGCTGTTACTGCGGGGCTGATGGCTTTCTACGTGGGGAAGCATAACCACTTAGATCAACCAATCATCTACTTTTCCGTCCTGCTTTCGAGCAATAACGGAAATGAAATCATTCACATGGCCAAACGTCTCAATACCGAGGCAATCGGCAAAGTTTTAGTTCAGCTCTTTTCTAAGGGGGGCAAATGATAGGTGGGATCATCATTTCAGCCGCTGCAATTTACATGATTGGTGACCGCTTTTGTTTGCCGCGGTCGAACATCACTAAATTGCGTGCCGGCGATCATAAAGTTGAGAATGAGCATGTGCGTATTCCGTTCTTCTTCAACGTTAAATTTAACCGTCTGAAGGGCGCAACGATTGAGTATTCACTGCGCGACAAACGTTTTCCTACCACCGTTATTGCGGGTGGCCGTAGAACGCTTGAGCACTCGCGCACGGGTGAGAATTGCGAGTACCTCGACATTCCCGCCAGTAAGGTTAGTCCGGACGGCGTCTGGATTGTCCGAGTCAAAGTCGTGCACGGTGACTCTTTCTTCAACCCACTTTATCGCATCTTCCCTATGGAGCTGGTTGTGGAAAAAGAACTCAATATTCAGCTGGTACGGGATTCCCAACATGATTAAAACTCCCGGCCTCCATTCATCTAACGGTAATCAGTATGCCTTACTGGACTTCAACCAGGTCACTGAGAAAGGGCTTAAGCCTTTCATCGATGCCTTGGGGAAAGCTGGCCTGACGGTCGAGAACGTTGATGCCAGCAATCGCCCGACGAACTCTAACGGCATCAAGGTAAAAACCGCTGTTCTTCGCTTCCAGGATCAGCAGGAAGTGAAGATCGCCGTTAACGACTCCGGCGACCTGGCGAGCTTTAAGCTCAATGGCAGATCCATTCCCGTCCAGCATGCCGACACGCTCGCTAAAGTGGCCGACTCGCTCAGCACCATCGTTAAGCAGAACTCGCAAAAGTTCACGGATGGTCTGGCGAGAAAGGCGAAGCGCGTGATTGACACCTCCGACAACCGAGCGGCTGTTAAATCCAACGTACAGCGCCTGAAGGAAGCCAGAGATCGCCGTGACCAGCTGGCCACCAGTACCAAGGCCATTTCGGATGAAGTTGCAAAGTACACGGCACAATCCTCAAACATTCAGCAACGCATTGCAGCCGCACAGACGCGCTATGCCACCGCGCAAGCATTGACCGCCCAGCTGCAAGACAAAATCAAAACGATGGAGAGCCAAAATGCTGCGTGATATCAACCTCAGCAAAGGGATGTTGTTGCAAAACCGTCAGGACATCCCGGCAATCATGATCCCCGATACGTTCTTTAACGAACTGTACCAGGGCGAAGGGGAGCATTTCATGGTGGAAGCCGTGAACATGGCAGACATCGAGTCGACGTATTTCTACGACGTGCCGGTCCTCATTGAACAGAACGCGCAGATGTTCGAAGCCATCACCAGCACGCGCGCCCGACTGTCCGGCAGCATGCGTGCCTTTATCCGGGCACTAAACCAGTCTCTGAACGGTTCAGGCATCACCGCTGGAAATGACACGTCCGGAGAGTCTGATGATGGTAGCCAGGCGATGGGTGGCGCCAACATTGGTCGCGTCCGTAAGGTTCAGGGGCTCGCTGTTATGCCTGCGATTATCCCGCTGTCTGATGGCCAGACCGTTACGCTGGTTTTCCATAGCCCTACCGGGAATGCCAGCAGCATCACCGCAACCGACACACTGGTAGCGTTCCAGTTCCTGCTGAACAAAAAAGACGTCACGCACGTGGTTTCCCCGTCCAATGGGCGCGATATTTCGCTGAAAGTGGTTACGACTGCTCTGTCTAACCTCATTGAGCGAAATACCGCTAAATTCCAGCATGCGCAGGCAAAGCAGAACGCTATCAAAGCGGAGATCGCTACGATGCAAGAAGCCGGCGATAAGCTGGAAGAGCAACAGGCGTCATTGGTAGAGCAGGGCGACCAGATGAATGCGTCGATTCAGGCGGACTCACAAACGCTTTCGGATCTGACCAACAAGGCCGACAAGCAGGACGAGCTCAACATTGAACTGCAAAGCCAGCTCGCCGCCGCCCAACAGAAAAAAGATGACGCTGCAGCGGCACAGATTGCCGATCGTAAAGCGCGTGCCGATGCCCTGACCTCCATCCAGGCTAAATCCGGTTACAAAGACACCTATGTGGCTAACTGGGCTTATAACCAGAACATCCCGACTGGCGATCTGACTGACCTTGCCAGCCGTCTCGACACGGTCGACGTGTCCGACCTGAAAGACCTCATCATGTACAAAGGGCAGGTGTCTGACCTGAGCGATATCCCGGCGCTGAAGGTCCGTAATTCTGTACCGCCGCCGTCTAACGATCCCGGTCCGCGATCACTGTATTGGTATGGCTTGCGCGCACGTCCGGCTGGCCCCGGCGCTTTGCCGCAGGACCCGAAGCCTGCTGTTATCGCAACAGTTGAAGAAGCAGCAGAGCTACCGATCGTGAAAGCGAAAGATTTCGACCCGTCTGACTATCGTAACGGTGCTGTTGCCTACGCTTCTCCGCTCGATGCGGGTGACGTTGCGCAGTTTGAGCTGGTGGATTTCCAGAAGAAGCAGACGACTTCCAGTTTCAACGCCTTGCTAAACGATTTGATCCCGCTGATTCAGGCTTACCCTGGCAATGAAAATGCGTTTTACCTGGACTATCTCGCCGATGACGCGCCAAAGGCGGATAAGCTGCCGCAGAGCATGAAAGATGCTGGTGGTTTCCAGACGATTCGCCAGAATATGGGCAGCAAAGCCTCTCTTCGCTACATGGAGTTTTTCAAGCAGGTCAAGAAAGACAGCCCGGCTCCGCCACCGGCACCAGTTGATGACACACCCAAGCCAGACGATAACAGCGGCGTGCAGCTCTCAGACGGCGACACTGTTCCACTGGAAAGTATCCAGACGGGCGCGGCGATGCCGACGATCGCAAAAGGTGCCACCAGCGGAGATAACCCGATTTGGTACACGCAATCCACGCTCAACGATATCGTTGCCGCCGCGAAGTTCAAAATTAATGGCCAGTCCGCGACCAGTAACCCGGAGTTTGCAGAATCGCGCTATCAGATGGTGAAAGCCGCTATGGCTGCTGGGTTCGGTATGCAGCGCTTTAAAATCTCTGGCCTCCAGTACATCTACGTTCTACGCAAGGATGATGAGATCCTTACCGGGAAGGGCGCCGCGAAATTTGCCCCGCCGGCTGCTGTGCCGCCAGTCGAACAGACTCCACCCGTCAAACCTGCCAAGCGCAGTCTTGTTGCGCGCGCATTTGAGCAGACCAAAGGCGAGGGGCTACCGCGCGATGGTCGGCTACTGATGTGGATCGAAGGCCCGGAGGACTTCATTCGCTGGGCTGATAAGGAGCTGTCGAAGGACTACGATTCTGCGGACGTCGAAGAAGATGGAAAACATGAGGGGGAAATCAGCGTTGCCTTTGGCGTCGACCGCGGCGACAAATCGGTATTCATGGGCGACTGGAAGGATCTCAAGGAGCGCTGGGTTAATGGTAAAACCGATGATACACCGACCCCACCTGTAGCACCGGCTATCCCGGCACCCACAGAAGGTGGGAACAATGGCTATGTAAGCGTTAAGCCAACAGTAGCTGAGGCCGGAGCGGTTGCAGATCAGGTCAGCGCTCTGGGGATTAATGGCGGCATCACTCCTGAGAAGCTGCACGTAACCCTCATGTACTCCAAAGAGCATTCGATCAGCATCCAGCCAGAGCCAGGCCGCACCTATTTGGCACGGTTGACCGGCGAATACAAGATCATTGGCAATGCGCCAAATGAGGCGTTAGTGGCAATTCTGGATAGCGCAGACCTCAAGAAGCGCTTTGATGAGCTCACCGCCGCGGGCGGGGCGCATTCATACCCTGAGTATCTGCCGCACCTTTCGCTTAAGTACAGCGCAACCCCTGCTGACCTTGAACTGATTAAGGCTAAAGGGCTGGGAGTCACCTCGATCCACCTGAGCGGCGAAACCTTCAAGGCGATTGATGACACTCCGTCCAAACCTGCGTCAATCCCAGACCCGGCCCCCGTGCCAGACGTCACCCCGGATAATGAGATGGATACATTCGGCAAAGCTGCAGCGCTGCTGGCCAGCTTCACCGGTCATAGTGTTGATTCGATCTCAAACTGGGCAGACGGCCAGCACATCAGCAACGACGAGCTGATGGAAATGGCGGACAAACTGGCTGTGAGCGCCAGCCAGGAAAACATATCGCGGGTGAAGTCAGCAATTGACTTTGGATCACCGTTCCCAACGCTTAAAGAGGCCGCACCTGTGACAACACCACCGCCAGTAACCGACCCTGAACTGCCGAAGACCGAAGCCGACAGCGCCGCACAGAAGGCTATCGACTACCTAAAGCAGGTGGCGCAGATGGATTCAGGCGACATGATCGAAATCCGCACCGCCCGCGGTAACGTGCGCGCGGCCATCACGGCCCTGACGGACGCAGGTGTTTACGAGGAAAATGAAGACCTGGTGAATGCGGCGGCACAGAAACTCTCTGACCTGCTGGCCGCAGTGGCGCGGGGTGCAGCTTAATGGCTTTAACCGCCTTAGAACGGCTCGATCTGAGCGATGAACTGGATAGCCTGCTGGAGCAGGCTAAAACCGCCAAAGGGCTGGACCTACTCGATATTGGCGACAAAGTGGATGAGGTATTGGTCAAGCTCGGCTATGGCGCTGCGGCTGTCTCGCCGCCACCAGCTGACCCTGAGCCTCCAAAACTCGCTGATGTTCAGCCAGAAATCGTTACTGATTTCCTGGCGGGTAAATTCACCACGCAACAGGATAGTGAGTTTGTCACAACGCTGAACACGCTGGATCAGTACGTGGGAATTTACCTGACGCTAGATGACGTGAAAGCAGGAGCCATTACCTGGGTTAACGACAGGGCGGCTGTAGCAGCCTGAGACGCGCTAATACCTACGCCGGAAGGCGTAGGCACACTTAAAGAGTAAAACATGCTTAAAACGACTCTCAAAGCGCCTAAAACGAATAAGATAACCAAGGCGATCATTGGCGGATGCCAGTCGGCCGGCGAAGTCGCTGAAGCGATCGGCGGATTCTGGGGCGATGGGCCAATTGGTGGGGATGAGCGATTTATATTTAGCAAGCTTAGCAAACTGTTACAGCAGGCTGAGCCCAGTGAAACGGAAATCCTGGCCTTCACCGCCACGACAACCGCATTGATGGGTAAAACCCTGAAGTCAGCCAAACAAAATATGTTTATGAACTCATCCATGATGTTCATGGATTTCGCGGTGTCTGCAGCGAAGTTGCTGAACCTCAGCTGGGTATATCTCGGCACAGAACGTGCCTGGAAGTTCATATTCGTTTCCGGTGATCTGTTCCGCATTCGGCCTGCAATACAGGCATGGCGTGATGCTAAAACGGTTGAGGATCGCGATGCAGCCGCCCGCGTAATATCGGCTATCGTCAAGTCCATTCAGGAAGCTGATGGATCCTTGAAAGGCGGTGTTGTGATGATGATCCTAAACCGCGCTGGCGACCTGCTTAATAACTCTGCCGCCAATATTTTTATGATGATGGCCACCAGCGACGATCGCGTAAATGCAGCGACCCTAACGCAGGAACAAGCGGGACAGAAACTCGCTCCGATGCAGCATGATGGCGCTGCAATGCTTGAGGGGTTGACCACTCCCGTTTCAGCCGCGATGGCCGAAGCCAAGCAGCTGGTGGTTCAAACGCTGGATGTGGCTAATGCGGACTCACTGGAATGGTTGAACGTAAAAACGCAGTTCGGCAGCAACCATGAAAAAGTTGTTGATGCGCTGATTAATGGGCGGTTCGGTTTTGGTAGTGCGGCAGAGCTCAACGGCTGTCAGAACTATCTGCAAAACAACATCACCAGCAAAGGCGCTGCTTCATGGCTCAAAGATTTTATCGCCACCCCAATCAGCAAAGTCACGCCGATTATTGATGAAATGCGTGAGGCGCTGCTCAGCACGGACGTGGTGAGTGATGCTGATGCCGCAGAGTGGGTGAGCGGGATTAAGATCAGCAAAAAGCTGATGAATGAATATAACGAGCGCGAGGGGCGGGAAGGGGCATTTATTGATGATCTTAAAGCCGTCTACAAGCTGGCTGGTGGACAACTCAAGACCCTTAAAGCAATCGATCTTAATCGTGGCCGGTCATTTGCGCATCAGGCCAAGAAAGTCATTGCGCTTAACCCGCGCGGGGGCAAAAAAGTATTGTGGCATGAAGTGGGGCATCACTTTGAATACAGCAATCCTGATGCGCTGAAAATGGCTACATCCTATCTTACAGGCCGTGCTGGCGGTGACAGAACGGCCATCAGGCCACTAAATAAGTTTTACTACAGCAACTATTCTGATGATGAGGTCGGTATCACTGACGCCCTCTCGTCACCGTATGTTGGTAAGGTGTATGCTGCAAAAAACTCACGGGATACTCACGCAGCCTATGCGACTGAAGTTTTCTCATCAGCATTTGAGTATCTTGCTAACAGTGAAGCGGGCGCGGTGTCGTTGCTCAATGATGACCAGCTGCTCCAGCTCGTTTGTGGTTTCCTGAAGGGAGTGCATGGATTGTGATAACCGTTCAACTAAGTAAAGGCGAACAGCGTGGCACGATTGCCTTTGCGGGTGATGAAGTGACAGAGCCGTGCGAAATGACGGTGGCCGGGGATTTCTCGCTGCAGGATATTCAGGTGCTTTTCTGGAACATTACCCTAACCGCAGAGGGCGCTGCTCAGGGGATCTACCCTCTGAAGAATAACGTGTGTGCACCTTATGAGGTGCTGAACGTTATGAAAATCTATTCGATTGAGGTTAGCGGTGTGCCGCAGGACTGGCAGGATGAGCTGGCGGCGATTGAGCAGGATACCGATGAACGTTTCGCGCAAGGCGAACAGTCATAAAAAAGGCGGCTTATGCCGCCTTACTTTTTCCCCGATTAAAGCCCTTCAATCAGGTTTATGGCCAGCTGGTCACAATCCGATCCCTTAGCCTGTTCTGAGAAGTCATAAGCGGGATCTATCAGGCGGTCAAATTGCGCCTTTGACCATCCGTAAGGCTTGTAATGCTTATAAGCAGCCTGAGCGAAGTCATATGCAGAAATGCCCTTACGGTTCGCCTGGCACGCTTGAATCATGATGATAGCCGATGCGCCATTAGTGTTCTTTGCTACCAAGTGAGAGCCTTCCAGGAAGCTTGCTGCGGTTTGTGCGGTAGCTGTGAATGAGAGGGCCACGCCAAGAAGTGCCGCGAGTGTCTTTTTCAATGTCAGATCCCTTTTTATATGCTGCTGTTTTTTTTGCGTAATTACAGTAAACGCGTGCAAAAGGCTGTGCAATGGATTTCGACATTGGCAAATGCAACTTCGGATAATATTGCCAAAGAAAAAGGACTCCGGAGAGTCCTTTACATGCAAAAAATTCTACAGATGTTCACCCCTGATTCTATTGAAAGTTACATCTGAGGTGGGCTATGAGTTCAAATCTTCTGGCGTTCAAAAAAATGCTGCGTTTTTCTGAAGGCACGTTAAATCATCCATTGACCAAGAACGGCGGCTATGACGTTATCGTGACTGGTTCCGATGGCAAGCTTGAAGTGTTCACAGATTTTAGTGATCACCCGTTCGCCAATGGCCGTTTGGGTAAGGTATTCAACAAAGCAGGGCAGCGCTCGACTGCATCCGGTGGATATCAGCAGCTTTTCAAGTTTTGGCCCGCTTACAAAAAGCAGCTGGCTTTGCCAGACTTCTCGGTGGCCAGTCAGGAAAAGTTGTGTGATCAGATCTTGAAAGAGCGGAGGGCATTGCCGCTTATTGAGGCTGGCAACATTACTGCGGCAATTGAGGCGTGTTCCAACATCTGGGCAAGCCTACCGGGTAACGACTATGGCCAGCATGCACATGACATCAACAAGCTGCTTAAGGCATACCAGGACTTTGGTGGTAAACTGACAAGCTAAGCAATTTCCGCCGCTGAAATATGCGGCGTTCTCAAACACATCTGCGCTATTCCATTCGAAAGTTATCCACATATCCCCTAAGTAGATCCAATAAATAGATCCTGAGTAGATCCTATAACAGATCCAAACAGATCCCCCTGGCTCGCAGCCCAGAGCTGGCGCGCCTCTCAGAGCTTTTGCATGTGTCATAACATGTAAAACATGTGTCGCAGCATGCAAAACATGTGTGACAGCATGATATTTATGTGTCATAACATGCTTAAACATGTGTCATAACATGCAAACGCATATTTTCATCCACAAGGCGGGATCGTGGGTGACTCTTGAGGGTAATACA
>NZ_JBSZSZ010000002.1:0-95522 GCF_057812255.1 Erwinia sp. 2186
ATGGCTAATGTGTTGAAAAAAAAGATAAATGTTAAGCAATCTAATGAGCTGACTGAAGCTGCTTATCATTTATCTTTGAAGGCAAAACGTGTGTTGTGGCTATGTCTTATGCAAACTTACTTCACTGATGAAGAGGAGTCTGCAAATCCAATATTTACCGTTGCTGTTGCAGATTACGAAGATATCTTCAATGTAAGCCGTAATCAGGCTAGTCGTGACGTTAAAGAAGGTGTGTTCGAGCTCTCACGTTCTGCCATCATCTTCTATCCCAAGACTGGCCGCCACGATGTGATCGCACGTCCTTGGTTAACAGAAGCAGGAGGACGTTCCAGTAAAGGGTTATGGGAAATAGAGTTTAACCATAAGGTTTTGCCTTATCTGTACGTACTGGGAAGTCAGTTCACTACCTACTCACTCAGGGACTGTGGAAGCCTCAAAAACCCGCGTACTGTGCGACTTTATGAGAGCCTCTGCCAGTTCAGAAGCTCTCAGATTTGGGTCACTTCGCATGATTGGCTTTCTGAAAGATTCATGCTGCCCGAGTCTCAGAAATCTAATCTCGCAGAACTCAAACGTACATTTTTAGAACCTGCTCTAAGACAGATCAATGATAAAACCCCTTTGCGAGTCTCTTATCAAGCAGATTCTAACGGGAAGTTAATTTTTAATATCTATCCAAAACAATAAGATATTTAATTTTTTTATCAGATCCTCAGCTGTACCTTCCTCACTACGGCCCTATATTCTTACTAGGGCTGTTTCCCATATTCTGCACCAAGGTGCCAGCTACCATCACGTAGCGTCCGTAAGTAGGGCGATTTCCCATGACTGGCGCCGGCGGCTCAGCGGCCGTTCCGGCACGCCCGGAAGTAGGGCGGTTTCCCATAACAGGTGCCAGCGGCTCAGCGGCCGTTCCGGCACGCCGGTAAGTAGGGCTGTTTCCCATAACAGGCGCCGGCGGCTCAGCGGCCGTTCCGGCACGCCGGTAAGTAGGGCTGTTTCCCATAACAGGCGCCGGCGGCTCAGCGGCCGTACCGGCACGCCGGTAAGTAGGGCTGTTTCCCATAACAGGCGCCGGCGGCTCAGCGGCCGTACCGGCACGCCGGTAAGTAGGGCTGTTTCCCATAACAGGCGCCGGCGGCTCAGCGGCCGTACCGGCACGCCGGTAAGTAGGGCTGTTTCCCATAACTGGCGCCGGCGGCTCAGCGGCCGTACCGGCACGCCGGTAAGTAGGGCTGTTTCCCATAACTGGCGCCGGCGGCTCAGCGGCCGTACCGGCACGCCGGGAAGTAGGGCGGTTTCCCATAACTGGCGCCGGCGGCCCAGCTGCCGTTCCGGCACGCCGGGAAGTAGGGCTGTTTCCCATAACTGGCGCCGGCGGCCCAGCGGCCGTACCGGCACGCCGGGAAGTAGGGCGGTTTCCCATAACTGGCGCCGGCGGCCCAGCTGCCGTTCCGGCACGCCCGGAAGTAGGGCGGTTTCCCATAACTGGCGCCGGCGGCCCAGCTGCCGTTCCTGCGCCCCCGGAAGTAGGGCGGTTTCCCATATCGGCATATAGGGCGCTGCACTGGCAGAACCTGACAGCAAAAGTAGGGGTGATTCCCATACCAGCCTGTTGGGCGCTGCACTGGCAGAACCTGATAGCAGAAGTAGGGGCTATTCCCATACCGCCTATTGGTCGCTGTACTGGAAAGAACCCGATAGCAGAAGTAGGGGGGATTCCCATACCGGCTTATTGGGCGCTGCACTGGCAAAACTTGGCAGCCAAATTAGAGGCAATTCTCATATCGACCACTATGGCGCATTACTGGTAGAACGTGGCAGCAAAAGTAGGGGGGGTTATTCCGGCCCCATACTGTTAATATAGTGATCTTTAACGACCTGACAGATTGATCAAAATTACATAGAAATTCAGTTGCCGCAAAAAATCTTACTGATTTATAAATGTTTTATTTTTTCCTGTTAATATCTCTCTCATGTTGATGTCCTCATGATAAAAAAACAATGCATCCATTGTTTTTGTTCTTTATCTGACCAAGATTAGCTTTCATCGTAGAAAGTATTCAATGAATCGATTATATCTTTGTTGCCTTTATAAAACCCAAATACGGGATATGTGGCAATTGTCACTAATAGAATCCAGACAGGGCCAAGAGACATAATAAGCATTGCTATTGCAATTGGAATGTCTTCTTTGGGAAAGCTAAGAGCCGAAAAGAAAAGTATGTAATAAGCAATAAGACAAGTGATTACATAACCGAATCCCTCCATTTGTCTTTTTTTGTATTTTTCCTTATTGAGTGTGAATTTTACTTCTTTATTTCCTTTTTCGGTGTCATTAGCCTCCTGATCAATGCAATGTGCAAGCTTCTTAATTCTTGATTTTTGAATATCATTAAGATAATTGCAACTTAATATTTTTAAGTGTTGCTGAGCTAAATGAGGGTTTCTAATTCTCGTGGCCTCAAATAGAATTAGGTTTTTTATTTCTTTGTCAATCGCTTTTATCTCATATGGTTTCATTTCTATTGCTGTACAAAGCGGTTTGATATATTTATAAATAGATATTCTCTCATTTGTAATTGTCTTAAATCTTGCAGCAAAATTAAGTGCCATCGCAATAGCAGGTAATACATAACTACCAAACTTAAACCATTCAATATTCACGATTACTCCTGTAATGAACTTTAGTCTTGTATATTAATTGCAAATCTAACATTTGACATTTCTACAGATTGATTGATATATTTTCAACTGTTCTATGTCGTCAATGACGACCACCAATGGTCCGGTAGCTTGAGAGGATCGCCTTCGGGTAGCTACAAGAAACACTCCCGCAGCCTGAAAGGGAGAACGCAAAAGCGTGGTAAATCTGCTCACCTTTGGAAGCGGATATCGTCTTTAACAGCGCATCTATATCGCAGACGATGAAGGTTTATATACACATCTCAGCCACGGCTTTTAAATAGGCCAGGCATCTCACGAACGGCATAGCTTATGCTGCTTCGCACACTTCCGTTATGAAGCTTTTCAGGTGTACGGCCTGAGCTGCATCCGACTTTTGCTATGACGCATAAGCCCATTTGGAACATTTGGGCGCTTGCGGAAGACGCATTAGGAGCATGAAGCTGCGCGGCGTCACTTTGGTTCGAGTGAAACGAGAACAAAGTGACGCGCGCAGCGCATAACGCCCAAACCCACGTACAGTGCGGTTTTCAACGGGCCGGTACAATCTGACGTGCACGTAGTACGTGTTTTCAGAACAACTCTGGCTATTTATCAACCACAACGCGGCACTGACGAACGAAACGTCAGGGGCGTTTAACTAGAAGGAGAATGATCGACTCGGTATCGATGGCGACATCAGGAAACTGATGTACGGAGGCAGACTGACTCACGTCAGCACGGCGCAAGCCGCAAACAGGTCAGAGACCTGGGGAAGCCTCGCAAGAACTCAACATTTCGCCGCCCCGATGCACAGATACCAGTTGAGCCGCAGGAAGCGCAAAGGCAACCACGCCGTCGGGGAAGAGATGTAAGCGTACAGAGTTACAGAACGGTCAGCACAGGCGTGCTGAATGTTCTGGATTCTGGGAGAGGTAGATATGTCCAATAAATTAAGTAAACAACTCGTGACGCTGGCACGCCAGGGCGGAGGAAGTTTTAAAACTGTTTCAGATCGTTCTAAGATTGCCAGCCGCTTTTCGGAGCGACTGGCAACCCTTAATATTCAGATTCGGGACGTAAGCCATGTTAAAACAAAGCATATCGAGAATTATATAAGAAGCCGACAGGAAGAGAATATATCTTCCCGAACGCTGCAGAATGAAATGGCTGCTATTCGGTCTGTGCTTTCACAGGGAGGCAGAAATATCCTTGCTAATCCCTCGCATGAAAAGTTAAGCAACGAGGCGCTGAATATTTCAGGGGCGAGCAGGGAAGGGAAGAAAATTGCAATTACTGATGAAAGACTGGCCGAAATCGTGGCCGCTGTCTCGCTCAAAGATGAAGGAGTGGCGATCGGTGTTCAGCTTGCAAGATATATAGGTCTTCGTGCAGAAGAAGTTGTCCAGGCAGCAAAATCCCTGAAAACCTGGAAGCAAACTTTAGCTGCCGGTGAAAATAAAATTAGCGTTATTTTTGGATCAAAAGGTGGACGGGCACGGGACGTCACAATATTTGAGCGTGAGAAAGTCATGCACTTATTGAATCAAGCCATTTCCTATGCAAATGAAAATAATGGAAAGCTGATTAATAAACCTACTCTTCATCAGTCGCTTGACCGTTTTCATAATGTTCTAAGAGAAAATGGTATGACCGGCGTTAATGCCCCGCACAGCCTGCGATATGCTTATGCTCGTGACGCTGTTAATTTTCATGTTGAAAATGGAATGAGTCGTAAGGAGGCTGAGGCGCTTGTTTCAATGGATCTCGGGCATGGCGACGGGCGGGGTGCATATGTTGCCCGCGTATATAATCGAATGATCAATGATGAATAATATTTTCTTGAACAATAAGTACAATAAACGTTATTATTAAACTGTTTCACACGTTGTCTTCGGACAACCACCAATGGTCTCGTAGCTTGAGATGACCGCCTTCGGGTAGCTACAAACGAACACTTCCAAAGCCTGCAAGGAAGTACACGTAAAGTGTGGTACATCTGCTCACCTCTGGAAGCAGATATCGTCAGTTTTCGCTCCTACTGCGTGACGATCGAGGTTTCTTAACTATCCGGCTTCGGCCTTTGTCCTTCGGGGAAACATTCCCGATCGGGCTAATGTTTCTCCATTTATCGTGAGAAACTATACCTATGATGAATCTATCAACAACTCTGTCCGATATGCTGAGATTAGCTGAATTCGAGAGCGAATTGCTCACGGCATTAGCTTATAAAAAACTCGGCATAGATGATCCTAATCATGAAGTGCATATCGATAGTGAAATCGCTATTTTCACCTTCGAGTACGGAATTGAGTTAGGACATTTTCTCGCCCCGGCCTGTGCAGATTTGGTGTGCTCAATACAAACTCTCGCACGGGAAATAAACGGGGTACATGTAGTTTCTTAACTATCCGGCTTCGGCCTTACGTCCTTCGGGGAAACATTCCCGAGCGGGCTCATGTTTCTCCCGTTTTCAGGAGAAATCATGTCACTTATCCGTTCGTTTCTTACTGAGCTCAGCAAACCGTTTGATTTGGCCCGTTCTGCCACAACTCGCGTTGTTTCAGACTGTCCCCGACTGAAAGCTGCTATCAGAAGAACGCCCTGGCTTGCCTCACCCTCCGGTCTGCATGAATACCGCTCCCACGTCTGGTTTGACGATCGTCGTTACCACGCCATTGTTATGGCCCGTAAGATGATCGACGGACAGCCGTCGGAAGCATTTGTGCACAGCCGTCACGGTGAGTTTCATACGTTCAGAGCGGCCCGTAAAACGGCGCAAATGGCAACGTCAGCACTGGCGACACTTACCGTCTTAACGCGTCAGGACTGATTACTTTCTTTACCATCCATCCGCTCAGCGGAGCCCCTCGGGAAACATCTTTCCCGACAGGGCAGGTGTTTCCCGTTTTACAGGAGAAACACCATGATTACCCTTTTATTACCAACCTCCCTTTCCATAAAAGGCATCTTTTCAGCAGCCTTCGCTGCAGCGTTATCCCTGCGGGATCGCGTTGCGGCCGGCAAAAGAAAAGAAGTGTGGATAACGAACCGGAGTGGCTCACTCAGCTTTAAGGTTCAGGTTCATCAGTTACCTTCAGGAAAATGGACGGCCGGCATACTTACTCGTTCCGGCACGTTTTACGGTAATCACCGGTTTGGTTCTTTGAAAAAACCGGATGAGGTATTCCGCTCTTACCGTCAGGCTCGCCGTTTTGCATTGAAGCTGGCGAATCAGATGGCAAACCTGCGTTATGCATATCAGTAAAGGGACGTGGAATATGGCTATTTCAACAAACCTGGCAGATATGCTGCAGTTAGCTAAATACGAGTGCGACATGCTTACGGCATTAGCCTATCAGCGATTTGGTCTGGACGACCTTGACGAGCAGGTGCACCTATACGGTGAGCTGCCCTTCACGATAGCTGTTCAGATCAACGTCATATACAACCTTGAGTTCGGTATGGTTCAGGATCGTTTTCTCAGTTCTGGCTGTGCTGATTTGGTTGACTCCATCCGTGCCATCAGCATCAGGCTTGACCGCTCTTTGCATGAACGGATTTCCTTAAATGGACGCTCTGAAGGCTTGGGCGATCTGGCAATTAGCCGATTAGAATCTTTCTAATCTGACTTAACCCTGTGGGGATTTATTCCCCATCAGGGGGATAAATCCCCTTTTTTTGAGGATTTATCATGACACCAATCTCCGTACCGCCCCAACACGTTACCTATACCGTGAAGCAGAGCGAATGGATATCCCCTAGCCAGTGGCACAGTTTTACCCTGGCGGTCACTGAAGCATTCTGGCTGTTACCGGTACATCTCCGTCCGTGCTCGCCAACTGACGGTACACGTCTGGAACGTGCATCTATGATGTTTACTCACCCCGATGCTTTTGAATTCGGTGGAAAAGACGAAGGGAATTACATATCCAAAAGCGTGATGTTTACCCTGGATATGAACCCTGATTTGCGTATTGAAACGGAAGGTCAGCCCATCGACTTTTTCACGCGCATTGCGCTGCTAATGCTGTATCACCATTGCTCAGGCTGCTTTGAGATAACGTCATCAGCTGGGCGCTTCCTGTTCGCTGGGCAATACGTCACCAACTGATTGGTGGCAGTAATGCTCCTCAGCCTTTCAGCACGGAAGGTTTCATTACCGGCGCAGCTGATGAACTGCTTATCAGAAGCGTTTCCGGGGGTGAACGTCCGTTTACGACGGCTGACTGGGGACTGGTTTCAGAACTTGAGTTCACACTCGAAGAACAGAAAACCCGCAAACGCTGATCCGGCAATCGTTTTAACTTAACCCAACGGGGATTTACCTCCCTGTGGGCGGTAAATCCCCATTTTTAATGGAGATTCACCATGACACATACACCATCCGAGCCTCTGGTCCTTCCAGGCGTTTACCAGTTTGAGCAGGGAGCGTCCATAAATGATGAACAGTGGTTCAGATTTACCGACGCAGTTAAAGAAGCATTCTGGCTTCTTCCCGCTCAGCTCCGGCCTTATAAGCAGCTGGGTTTTGACATGAACCGCGCGTCAGAACTTTTTGACGAAGAGGGTTCAGTCACGTTCAACCATAAGGACGGTGAAGGCTACTGCCTTAATCCGTTCTACCTCAGGCAGACACTTTCGGATAATTTTCGGCCGTACCGCAAAGTGGAGAGCCAGCGATGCAAACAGGATTTATTTGTGCGCATCGTGCTGGTTCTTCTGCATAACCTATGCCCGGACAGCTATCACATAACCAGTTCCTGTCCAAAAAGCTGGCTTTTCGCGCAGCGATGGCTGGCATGGAATATGGATATGTTTACCAAAGCACCTGAAAAAATACCGGCATCGTTTGTTATACCTGGCGCAATTGAACACCTGCTGCTGGTAAAAACCTCCGGTCCCGGCAAGCAGATCACCACTGAAGAGTGGGAAGCTATATCAGGCATTGAGTTCTGGCTTTCTCAGCAGCATAACGACTGACCTATACCCATCCTTCCGGGATTTGCTCTCCGGAAGGAGACAGATCCCGCTATTACAGCAGGTGATCCTATGTTTACTTTCAACAGTGACGCGCTCGCGCAGCTGTTTCATGAAACCTACCATCAGGCTATGTCAGTCAGGCTTGTTATCTGTTCGCAGGAAGGTTTGTTCCTGGAATTCAGGAACGGATTACCCGGTCAGCTTTTCTACCGCAAAGAGCGCATTTATGCCCTTGAATACAGCGGTGGGAGTGCCGACCCGGGCGTGCAGGTAGAACTGAATTTTGGTCAGATCTCTGAGACGTACGATCTCACTGTAGATGACCCGGCCTTTTTCAGTCCCATAACGCCGGCAGACAAGGTGGTTGTTCTATCTGTCCGTTCACCCTATCAGCTGAAGCGCAAAACCATCAGCTGGCTCAGTCAGCGTAAACTCGGGCTGTTCCGTGAACGGATGGACCTGATGAGGACTTCGGATTTTTGTGACTGCAGCTGCGACGAAGAGCGGGCCCGGTGGTTCGGTTCGGCAGCTTCAATGCTTGAAGAAGCAATTTTTACTGACAGTAAGCGGCAAGACCGCCACGCTTTCTATCATTCCAGGCGACAACTCCGGTTGCGACTAAACAGCATAACCGCCGACGGAAAGATCATTTCTCCGGTGCGTTAACCACTTTCCCTGATGGGCGTATTTCTCGCCCATCAGGGGAGGGATACGCCCTTTTTTTACTGAAGGAGTATCCCGTGAAAAAACCAATCAAAGCGCGTCGCGCAAAGAAAAAAGAAACCGTCGATCTTTATCAGAAGGTAACGGATCGCATTGTTGAAGCACTTGAGAAAGGCGTAACGCCTTGGAAAAAACCATGGCGCACGACAAAGAAGTACGCCGCCGCAGGCCCCCTGCCGGTCAATGCATCGACGGGGCGCGCCTATAGCGGTGTTAACGTTCTGCTTCTCTGGCTTGAGGCCGAAGAGAAGGGTTACAAAACGGATCGCTGGGTGACGTACAAACAGGCTCAGGACATGGGCGGCCAGGTTCGCAAGGGTGAAACCTGCGCGCAGGCCGTTATCTTCAAGCCTTTTGAAAAACAGGCTGAAGATCTCAGTGGAAACCTGCGTTTCGATGCCGAAGGTAATCCGCTGATGGAGTCGCGGGTGATGATAAAGCCCAACTTCCTGTTTAACGTCGATCAGTGTGACGGGTTACCCGAATCTGCTGTTGATATACCGCATGCCTCCCCTGATGAAGATGAGCAGGGCGGGCTTCACTGGCCGACCGAACAGCGAATAATGGAACTGATCGATGCCGCAGGCGTGGCTATCAGCATTCGTTTACAGGATCGCGCCTACTACAGCCCTGGCACCGACAGAATTGTGATGCCGGAGGCGAAGCAATTTTTTACCGAGGCCGATTACTGGTCCACGCTGCTGCATGAGATGGTGCATGCATCAGGCCATGAGAAACGACTCAACCGCGAAGGCATAACCAAATCATCCAGAAAGTTTGGCGATCCGGTTTATGCATTTGAGGAGCTGATAGCCGAAATGGGCAGCGCGTTTCTCTGCGCCCATCTTGGCGTTTATGGTGAGGTCCAGCACGAAAGCTATATCGACTCCTGGCTGAAGGCGCTAAAAGAGGACAAAAAAGCCCTTTTTCGTGCCTGCCGGCACGCGAGAGAAGCGTCAGATTTTTTACTGCAGTCAACTGAAAAAGCGGCCCAGGCTGCTTAATTAACCAAACCGGTAGCGCTCACTTCGTGCGCAGCCATCCCGTGAGGGCATTATTCCTCACGGGATGATGCCCTCTTTTTTTACCTGAGAGGAAATCAACCATGTCTGACTGGTGCAGAAATCATTTTGAAATTACCGGTAAATCTCCGCTTCTGGCCGTTGCGGAGGAATGGATAAAAGGCGAAACAGAGCCTCTTTACCGTCATGCCGTTATGCAGAGCATAAAAATTTTTCTTGCTGGCTATAGCGGCCTGCTCCGCCCCGTTAAAACGGCACATTTTTCACCCTTCCCGGAGCTTATAAAACTTGGGGTCGGGCAGAATACGCTGGCTAATCAGGCATATGAACAGTGGCTGGAATATCTGAAAAAAGACGTACCCCTGGACGGTCATCATATCCGGTTGATAAATCGTGTTTATCATCAGTCGGGTATTGGCGCCATAAAGTGGGAAAGCATTCCAGAGTTGTCGCGCAGACAGATTTGCAGGCTCATGGAAGATCGGTATGCCGACTGGTTTGGTGTAGCATCCCTTTCGCGAGACATTGACTTTGCGTTGTGCTGGGAAAAACTCGGGCAGTTACCCGAACGATCCCAGCCCTGCGATCTGCTGCAGATTATTCCCAGCCGGCTTGCGGCTGAGATAAACGGGAGCGGCGGATTGCTGGCCGGTATGTCTACGGCAACCAGTCTTTACTGTCGGCTGTACGGAATGGAATGGCCCGCCGGCCATAACGTTCGCTTTCAGCGTGAAGGGATAAACAGCATAAAACTGTCCTTCGACTCACCTTGGTTTCCACCGTCCGGTGAATCAGTGGCCGCGCTATCGGCTATGTTCGATTGCGAGATTCGTCACTGGTACAGCGAGCCAGCCCATGAACTGGAAGGTTTCGATTGCTACGATCGTGGGCAACACGTCAGCAGCGGCGAAGTCACCATTGACGAACTGGCCGCGGAAGTAGAGGTGGTCGTTCCTGATAATGTGGATGAACCTGAAACCGTTGACAGTGCGCAGTCATCGTTCACCGCTTCATAACGCTGCCTGAACCATAACGCCTCCTCGGAGGCGTTTTTTTATTGTCCTGTATCAGGAAAAAAGCGGAAGAAGAAAATGTTCAATCTCAACATTCAGTTTATGGTCGTTTATTGCCCTGAAAACCGTCAGCCTTGAGACTACCCATTGTTAGAGGTTGCCGAGCTATGTCTTTTAAACAGACTCCCGAACAGGAAAGAATCATTACGTGGACGGGAAACAAGCTTGTCGTGGGTGCTTTTGCCGGAACCGGAAAAACATCAACGCTTGAAGCATTTGCCAGAGCGAACCCGGAACGGCGAATGCTGTATCTGGCATATAACCGTGCCATCCGGGATGAGGCTGAACGCCGTTTTCCTTTCAATGTTGAATGCAAAACGTCGCATCAGCTTGCCTGGTCCCAGTTCGGTCGTTTCTTTCAGCATCGACTTACAACGTCTCTTCGCATAACCGACGTTGCAAAGCTGTTGAACTCACGATACTGGCCTCTTGCAAAAGCATGCCTCACTTCGCTGAATAACTTTCTCTACAGTGCTGATTTAGCTCCGAGTCTTGCTCATTTGCCTGATGAGAACGATCGTAGCGGCCTTGATGCTGGCAAAATTTTGGGCGCCGTACAGGTTTTATGGCGAGAAATGAGCTGCTCTGATTCCCGCTTTCCCGTCACACACGATACCTATCTGAAATTATTCCAGCTTTCAACTCCAGATCTTAGTTTGAAATGGGATCTCATCCTTTTTGATGAGGCTCAGGATGCAAATCCCGTGACCAGTCATTTTGTGCTTAATCAGAGATGTAGCGTCATTCTGGTCGGTGACCAGTATCAACAGATTTACCGTTTCAGGGGGGCTGAAAATGCTCTTAATGCTACTGAGCTGGCAGACGCAGATCGACTCTGGCTAACAAACAGCTTTAGGTTTGGACCGGCTGTAGCAGAAGTGGCAAATGCATTATTGAGAGAGGCAGGAGAAAAACGGAAAGTCACTGGCTGCGGTGGTGAAGACAGTATTGCTGATACGCTTCCGGAAAATGCAGAGCATCACTGTGTGATCAGCAGAACGATAGCCGGCGTTATTGGGGTAGCGCTTACGGCAAGCCTTTCAGGAAAAAGGGTCTTATGGATAGGCGGTATCGAAGGATATCGGGTCGAGGATCTGGAGGATTTATATTGGTTCTCTGTTGATATGCCTGAGCGAATGCAAAAGTCGCTGCTTACCAAAGATTACAGGGATTTTGATGAGTACAAAGCGATAGCAAAAGCTACAAAAGATGCAGATATGGGGCAGGCTATAAAGCTGCTGGAAATGTACTTTCCACTTCCGCAGAAACTCGTGATTTTGAAGCGACAGATAGCACATAACGAAAGCGACGCGGATTTAACAGTAGTAACGGCTCATCGCAGTAAGGGCCTGGAATGGGATACGGTTGTTCTTAACGACGATTTTAATGACATCAATAATCCGCTGATAAGCGCAGAAGACAGAAGAGATGAGCTGAACTTGCTGTACGTTGCAGCGACACGAGCCAGAAAAATGCTGATCCTCAATGAAATAGTCAGGCAAGTCGTCAAAAAAACACCATAAATCCCTCTGTATAGCTCATACGAACCAACACCAACTTCTCAGGATTTCAGTATGTTAAACAAGCTGAAAAATTTATTTTCAGGTAAGGATGCAGCTGAAGACAGTTCAGCAAAAAAATCTCCTTCAGGATACTTTACCCCTTCCACAGGCGCTGAGTTGCTGGCTTTGCCACACCGAAAAAAGCTTTTAAAACAGCTCTGGGATAATACTTCGCTTCCTGAAAATGTGTATGAAAGACTTTATCTGGAACCCCTCAGAACGCTCGCGCAAGCTACCCAGAATGTCCCAGCCACTTCAGCTGGAGAATGGAGCTCAGAAGGCGGATATCTTGATTTGACGATCAAGTTTACAGCTTATAGCGTCAGATTAGCGAAGGGGTATATGTTTCCACCCGGAGCTGCTCCTGAGGAGCAGGCGGCGCAAAATTCTTTATGGAATGCTGTGATTTTTTGGGCGGCTTTATTCCATCATCTGCCATTACTGGCTCACTACGAAGGCGAGCTTTTGGATGGTAGTTCCTGGCCTCCCGGGGTTAAAGCACCAGACAGTATTTTCAGGTTCCGGAATATTGCTAAAGATGCCGGCAATGCCAGTGGACAGCCATTAGCAACATTTATCGCCGCCCGACTTTTGCCGCAAGACGGAGTTTTATGGCTTTCTTCCAAACCTGCTGCTTTTGGGGCTATGACTCTTCTGATGCATCAGGGGATAAGTGGAATACCTTTAATTGAGGAGATCATTGCAAAGGCAAGGGAACTGGTGCGCTCACCTGAATTGCGTGCTCCAGGTGTTTTAGACAACACACTGACGACTGCAGAAAGTCATCCTTCTACGAAGGAGACATCGCCGATTCCAGGCTTAGAAGATACGCTAAGTCTGACAGCTTCAGGAGCGAGTCTGGAACCTGCAATTGATGTAAGCATTGCGAAGAGTCACCAACTCGGCTCGACATCTTCAGGGGAGGCTCTATCTGCTAATCCAGAACTTGCAAAAAATATGGACGCTTTGCTCTCATCGGCTTTACCACATTCTGAAACTGACCTAAATCTGGTACCAGAAAAACTGCAACAAAGCATAGAAAATACAGAGCCAGAGCAAAAGGTGTGGGAGGACGCTGCTCAGGTTCCGGAGGACGACACTGCTCTTTTACTTAGCATGTTTGCTGTTGATAACGATAATGACGACAAAGGATTAGACACAGATCACCATGCTGAAATGCCTATTAACGCACCCGATTTTTCGGAAAATTCGCAGGAGTCAAAACTGAAGCCAGTACCTCTCCTAAAGGAGGCATGCCTAGCCATTGATCCTACAGTAAAAAGCAATAATTTAGACTTGGAAGATACTGTTGCCCAGGATGGAGATCTGGAAATTTGCGTTAAGGAAAAATTAAATAATGGAAACCTTAAATCTGTCATTGAAGAACCAAAAAATAATATAAATAACATTAATGATTTAGGTCCCCAGTTTATTTCATGGCTATCAGAGGGAATTGAAAGCGGAGACCTGAGTATTAATGAGAATGAAAGCTTAGTGCATACAGTAAGTGGGTTCTTATTCGTATCGTTACCCGACACCATATTCAAATTCATCAATTCTAACTCTCTTGAAGTAGATAAAAGGAAAGTACAATCAGCAATAGAGAAAATGAATATTTTACATTCTAAAAATGATAATCGTTTTTTCAGGGCTCGTATATATGAAGAGGTTGAATTTCAGGGGAAGTTTAAGAAAAAGAGCGGTTATATGTTGAAGTCTTCAAAGGTATTAGGGAGGGAGGGGCTTACCGGTGTGGATGGAAAATATATATTTATAGATGTTTAGTTAATAGGGAATCCGAAC
Organism: Erwinia sp. 2186; assembly: GCF_057812255.1. Classification (NCBI taxonomy): domain Bacteria; kingdom Pseudomonadati; phylum Pseudomonadota; class Gammaproteobacteria; order Enterobacterales; family Erwiniaceae; genus Erwinia; species Erwinia sp. 2186. The sequence continues at coordinate 13,831 of NZ_JBSZSZ010000002.1, forward strand.
GGATTCCCTTAATATCAATTAGCGAGAGCGTTTTTTACGACATCAGGGACAGACGGGCGCCCTTTAACAAGGCAGGTTGCTACAAATACAGCCTCTGCGTACACTGAACCATTTACTAATATCTGCTGAACGAAGTTGATACGGTTCTTTTTTTCATTTTCCGCAACGGAGCATGTGACCTGCATTTCATCACCTTTTTGCAGGCTTTTCTTGAATTTCATCGTGTACTCAAGAATCATGTGAATTCTACCTTCAGTGAATTCCTGCTCCAGATCCAGACCAAGCTCATCTTTCATAAACGCATGGCGCGTCCATTCCATATAGAACGGATAGTAAAGTCCGTCAACAACACCTTGAAAATCAACATGTTTTTCGTCAACAGTAAAATTTTTAGTAAACATTATAAATCCTTAAAATAATTCAGAAGCGCAAAGCGCATTGGGAGCATCAAATTTTCAAACTCCTTTTGCGATGTGTCTTCTCCAGTGCAGACATTGAGGGCCATACTTACATTGTCCTCAATGCCGTAAATAAAACTTATGCCATGATAAATATTATGCTCGCGACGCTGTTTGTCGATAATATTATCTTTGTCAATCTTAAGGGCTTCATCCCAAATAACGGTGCTAACATCACCCTTACGTATCTTGGTTAATTCTATACCTATTTTTATCAGAAGACTGTCTTTGTATTTACCTTCATAATAAAACTTGTTATCCCAATCTGCGTAACCATTGCTCTGATGAGCAGAGATCAGATTATTCTCTACAAGTAAGGTAGATACGTATGTGGTTCGCTCAAATTTATCTAAAAAATTAATTACCTCGTTACTACAACGATGGAAGTTAATTTTTATTTCTTTTGAATCCACTTTATTCTCCGACACTCTATTACGTTCTCTTTTTTTACATTTATTATTTCTTTGCCTTGAATCTGAATTGTATCTTCATCCAAAACTAAGATAACCCCTATCTTTATGCCATCAGCATGCCTGATGTAACACAACTTACCATTATTAGGGTCGATATTTATCTCATTAGATACAATGCAGAACTCTCCGAAATTTACATACGGCTCACCATAGACGCCGCCAATTTGTATTAGCTCGACGTCAGCCAGCTGCCGGCTTGCAAGTATAAAAAGAGTGTCTTCGTCTAGCGTGGTGTATTCAGCAAACTGAGGAGGAAATCCTTCGCCAGTTAAGATCCATTCCGTTTCAACATGAAGCCCATGATTGTTGAAAAATTCAACAATCACATTGAGTGCCTGGATTTTTTTGACAGGAAAAGCACTGCCGGCTTCCCAGCGTGTGTAAGAAGTGTAAGACAGGTCCAGTTTTTTTTCATGAACATAGGCAACTAACTCCTGAGGAGAAGTGCCGGTTGCAGCTCTACAGCATTTAAGCCGCTTCCCAATCGTATCTAACATGCACACACCATGAGGCTAATTAATTTTATGATTTTAAAGGAAATTTATAAGCATTAAAGGTAAATAAAAAACAATCGAACGCAAAATAATTGCGTTTTTTTCATCAGTAATGTTAATATGTAAACACTAAAGGTATTTAGTGTTTAACATTATCATAATATTGCTCTTTCTTAACACACACACCTGTTTGAGCGAGGGTTAGCGCGGTTTAAATGGCAGCGCATTAAAATTTCAGGGGCTCAGTTCGTTTTCATATGGAATTTTATTTATGGCTAATTCCACAACAAAACTTAACAAGGAGTCAGAAGCTATGCCCTCGCTCGAAAACGATAAAAAATTAGCCCCTCTGGTTTACATAGGTCCCGCAAGACGAGTCAAAACCGAGCAGGCTGCTATGTCAGCCGGCTCCGCGTTCGGAAGAGTTATGACGTCATCAAAGCTCGTACAAGGCCTGATCGACCGTTATTTAGATATTTACGTGAATGAAATAACGGCCCGCAAAACTAAATAATCTGATTGTTTACTTCTTTATATCTACTTGACGGTAGAGGGGAATTTCATGCCTGAAAAAGCTACTGATATACCTTTTTCGACTGAGGCAGAACAGTGCGTGCTTGGTGCGCTGATGCTGGAAAATGATCGATGGGATGACGTCAATCTACTGCTGAAGAAGGAAGATTTCTTCATTTCCGGGCATCGCGCCATTTATATGGCTATGTCTACATTGTCTGCCGCGTCCCAGCCTTTTGATCTGATCACGCTTAGCGAGAAACTGGAGCGCAGTAATGATCTTGAGCGCTGTGGCGGTTTCGCTTATCTGGCGGAACTCTCTAAAAATACCCCTTCAGCTGCCAACATTATGGGCTATGCCGCCGTCATGGTGGAGAAAAGTCGTTTACGGGAGCTGCTTGTGGTTGGCAATGCCATTCTTGCCGACGTGCATCACCATCGCCTTAGCGCGCCGGAGGTTGCAGAGCATGCTGAAAATGCCCTTTTCAAACTAAGTGAGCAGGGCGTTTTTCAGAATGCAAAAGAGATTGAAGTAACGGAAGCGCTGGACTTACTGCTTAGCAAACTTGAATCAGTTACAGGATCAGACAATTTTATAACCGGCACTCCAACAGGTATGGCAGCGCTGGATTACATGTCCTGCGGACTTCAGCCAGGGGATCTGATTTTGCTGGCCGCCAGGCCATCAATGGGTAAAACCTCTATGGCGCTGAGCTGGTGCATTGGCGCATTGCTGGGACGACCGAAAAAAAGCGTTTTCATTTTCAGTATTGAAATGCCTACCGAACAGCTGATGATGCGGCTGCTTTCCATGCGTAGCAAGGTAGAGCTTAGTCGTCTGCGCAGCGGTGATCTTGGTGACACTGAATGGAATCTCATTAGTAAAGGGGCTCACGAACTGGCCGAATGGCGCAATCGACTTATCATCGATGATAACAGCGCCCAAACCCCGGCAACGCTTCGTACCCGTGCGCGCCGTTATATCCGTAAGTACGGGCAGCCTTCACTCATCATGATCGATTATCTGCAGCTGGTACGTTGTCCTGGCATGGAGAACCGCACGCAGGAAATCGCCGAGATTTCACGTTCTCTTAAGGCATTGGGCAAAGAACTCGGCTGCCCGGTGCTTGCGCTCTCCCAGCTTAATCGTCAGGTAGAACAACGCGCTGATAAACGCCCTAATAATGGCGATCTTCGTGATTCCGGCGCGCTTGAGCAGGATGCTGACCTGATTAGCTTTATCTACAGGGATGAGGTTTATAACGCCGACACTAACTGTCCAGGGCAGGCAGAGATCATCATCAGTAAACAGCGCCAGGGGCCAACCGGAACCCTGAAAGTGCAGTTTGATGGAAAATACACGCTGTTTTCTGAGTACCCTGAAGGCAGTTATGACCTCGGATACGATGACAGGAAGCAGTACCGATGAAAAAAATCCTGCCTGAAAGTTCAATTGCTGGAGTAGAAAGCACTCTTACGCGGGTGTTTACGCTTGATCAGTTACGTCCTAATCCTGACGATCCGCGCAAAACGCGTAATCCGCGCTTCGACTATATAAAAGAGTCAATCAGGGCTCGCGGACTTGCCTCCGTGCCGATTGTTACTCGTGACCCACGCCATCCTGATGGGATATGGACGTTCAGTGACGGGGGTAATACCCGGTATGCAATTCTTAAAGAGCTTTGGGAAGAAACGGGTGAAAGCCGGTTCAATGAGATTTTATGCGCCATTAAACCCTGGCCTGGCAGATTAAATTGCCTGGTTGGCCATCTGGCCGAAAATGAAGGGCGCGGGTCACTGACATTTATCGATAAAGCTTTTGGCGTGCAGAATGTCCGAAAAATTCACGAGGAAACGGTTGGCCGAAAAGCAACCTTACGTGAGCTGTCAGCTATTCTGGCGAAGGAAGGTCTGCCCGTTCACTATTCCACAATAAGTCGGATGGAAGACACTCTGAAGCATCTTTTTCCCTGGATGCCGACCCTGCTGACATCCGGTTTTAAACGAGAAAGTATCAACCAGCTTCTGTCGCTCAGGCAAAGTGCCGAAAAAGTATGGGACAACTGCTGCCTTAATAAAGGCATTGAGCCTGTTAAAACCTTCGCAGAGGTGTACGGCGGCTGCTGCCAAAAATTCGACGATCCTGAAAGCTGGTCTCAGGACATGTTCCTTGACGAGCTTATTGGTGATCTGACTGATGCGCTGCCTGATGATGAAATGGACTATGACCGCTGGCTGCTGGAACTTCGAGACGCCAGAAAACCAATGTTACACGCTGGGGATCTTGATCAGGAGGTCTTGCATCAACCTCAAGCGTCAGTCGTGCCAATTGTTGGGGCCAATGATGAGGCAGCTGCTCATACGGCAGAAACAGAGGTTGAACTAATCGCTGCTGATATACCGCGAAATAACGAACTCCACATTACAGAAGAAAAGACTCCCTCTAAAGCCTCTGATTTGCTTGATGATATTCAAAGCGAGTCATCTCCGGTTGTACATGCAGAAGTCGCTTCCTCAGCGTTTGAAACACATACTGCAACTGATGGACAATCCCCTCAGTCAGCTGAATTCACTGCAAATAACCAATCAGATGTTTCTTTCTGGCAAATAAATGCCCTTCAGGACGATATCGAACATCTGCAAAGCATGGCCTATCGACTGTGCTGGGATATCAGCGAAGCGTTAGGCTGTGCTGAAGGTTTCGAGCCGGCGAGCGAAGACGAAAACGCCCCAGGTTATCGTATGGCATCTGCAGAAACTTCACATCCAGCTGCACTACTTCTGGCTTCGCTCACTGGCACCGGTGCTGACACCGTGAATATGGAGCTCGTTGTAAATCTGCTGATCGGTACATCTGAATCTCATCCTCCTTTACTCAATGACGATATGACCCTGACGTTATTTCGCCTGGTCAGGGTGCTTCGTCGCCTCCGCGAACTGCAGCGACAGGCCGCTGCTCCGACTTATGCCTTAACAACTGAAGGGTTGCACAATGAACACTAATTTATCCCGCGCTGCTAACGGTTTTCTGCTCGATCTCGTTATGGAGCTTAAAAATGGTTTCATTCGTCGCTGTGACAAAATGGGGTTGACTGGGGAGGAAATTGCCGCACTCAAGGATATGACGATCGAGGATATTCACTACATCTGTAACAGTGAGGTTTCTGTGCTGTCGTTCCAGATAAACCATGAAAACCTCAGCCGGCTGCTGAATCAGGCGCGGACAGAGCAGACACGGCTTAAAAGGCTCGATCGTGCCCTGGCCTTGGGTGGCTCAATTGCGCTGCTGTCCCACTTCTTTGGCCTACCAAGCAGCGAAGTTGCTACCCGCCGCCGCATTGCCGGCATAAAAGTTCGTGCCGGTCGTGGAACGGTCATATCTGACGATGAGAGCGCCCGGCTCTGGTCGATTTGGGATAACAGCGGCAAGGCGGTCTCCTGCGACACGGAAGAAGGCCTTGAAATCATGTTGCTTGCGGCTGAGGAAATGAACATTCCGCTTACCGCCGTCTGGAATACGATCCGTAAATGGGAAAGTGAAAAGCTGACCGCTGCGAGTCGAAGAATGGCATAAGAGCCTGCCCGCGGCTTGAGACAGAACGGGCATGAACATTCACTGTAATAAGTAAGCTAAGGGACTCATCGTGAAGCTAAATGAAATTATCCCGGGTCTGAAAGCGCCGGCTACGGCTCCATCTGCCATTTGCAACAAGGCCGCCAGAGCGGTACACGGTTTCTATAAGGGAGAGCGTAACTTTAAGCTGCTCCATGAAAATCGGACTGGTTATTACAAAATAGATATAGGCCCGTTCTGGCGCTTACTCAGCAGAGATGAAGGCCAGACCTGGATAATGATGAATCATGAAAGATACAACACTGCGATTCGTAACTGAACGCGAGAGAGACTGCTTAGCGGTACGCTTCCAGGCATAGCGCTAAGTGTTTTTTATAGCCACGATCCGCATAAGGGAGAGTAATGAAGCTTCCGGATGACAGCCTGATTAGCCACGCTGTCAAAAAAATGAATGACCGCCTGCAGGCGCGTGAGTCGGGAGAGCAAAATAACTTTGCGCGCGGCGGGCTGCTGTTTATGGGTAACGTACATGATGCACTTCCCCGACGATTGTTGCTGGATACCCGGTTATCACCTCTCGATAAAATGGCCTGGATAATTATTCGCCTGCACGCCCAGCATAACGACGGCGCGGTATTTCCTTCTTATGACGATCTGCAGCTTCAGCTGGCAACGCCGGGCAAAGGTAAAGCCTCCAGAGAGACCATCAGCCGGGTATTGCTTATGCTGCGCATTACCGGCTGGCTGAGCCTGTGTAAGCGCGTCCGAGATGAAAAGGGACGAATAAGGGGAAACATTTATGCGCAGCATGACGAACCTCTGACATTTGCAGATGCCGAGTTACTTGATCCTCGCTGGCTTCAGACGGTAGCGGAGGCGTGTTTTAACAGCAATAAGACAATAAGCCAGACGGCGAAAACCATTATCAACGATGTTTGCCTTGATCCCGCCATGCGTCATCACCGAAGTCACCTGGCGGTTATAGAAGGGCGCCTGGGGGCAGCGCAAAACCCCTCTGACATGAAAAATCGTATGCAGTTAATGCATCCGGGTTCGGAATCCGAACCCGGTGACAAAGGCCATAAAACATTACCGGATTCGGATTCCGAACCCGGTGAAAAAGCCTCTGAAAACAACAGAGTTCGGAAACCGAACAGTTACGTACGTATTGTTAATAACAATACTAAAAATACATACGTACAGCAGTCGTCTGCTTTGCCGGAGAAATTTGCCAGCCTGCTGAGTGAGCAGGACCATAAAATGCTGAGCGCACAGCTTCAGGCGCTTCAGCCAGAGCAGGCACTGCTGGTTTTGCAAAACCTCGCCAGGGCCATGAAAGATGGCACTCTGCAAAATCCGGTGGGATGGATGCTGACCGTGCTCAAGAAAGCCCGAAAGGGCGAGCTTTACCAGCCGCAGAGGGAATCCATCGCTAAACCTGTACCCGCCCGGCCTGAGTACCGGCCAGTCCAGTCCGAACGGCCTTTGCGCCGGCAGGTCACTAATGACGCCCGCGTGCGGGACATCATTAAGCGTGTGCGATCTCACATTCATTCTGACCGCTCTGACAATGACTAAGTCAGCGTCCGGATGGGAGTGTCAGGCGCTCAGTGTTGCACGCTGCAACAAAGTACAAAAAGTAAGCAGTGTTGCAGCCTGCAACAAAGTACGAAAAGTGAGCAGTGTTGCAGCCTGCAACAAAGTACGAAACGTAAGCAGCACTCCGCTCCGAAACTCCTGTTCCTGCGGAAATTTTCTGTTTCCGAAAACTGATTTTGAATTGTTCATTCGCTCCTCAGGAATGAGGATGCCCCTTCAGCATAATCGATGCCTTTGCCTAACAGGAGACAGCTATGGCCGAACAAACCACCCCTCAGGCCGCACCACGCCGCTCGGGAGCCCTGCAGTCATCACTTTCTATCGACCTGCATTCACACTACGCCATTCGCCTGTGGGAAGGCCGGCGCCGGGATGAAATACCGAATCAGGGTAAAAAAAGACCAGAAATTATCGGCATGCCGCAGGCTATAGCGCGCGCAGGGTTGGCCGGGCGTGATTCTGCCGCCGGCAACCCTTATGCCGATCAGGTTCTCGTACGTCTTGAGGATGCGCTTAAAGCCGCTACCGACCGGGTACATGAAACCATTGAAAAGGTTGAACGCGTCCTTTCGGCTATCCCGGCAGGTATCAATCTGTCTGACGTCTCATCCGTTGAGCCCCTGAATCTGGATGTCTTCAGCCGATCGCCTCTTGGCTACCGCTGCGTGTGGCTCCTGGTGCACTTTGACCAGCTAGCCCTCAAGGTTTTCCAGGCATTCCATTACGGTCTGATTTCCCTGTCGGAACGTGATCAGTACCTTAACGTTGGTGGTCACGCCGTGCGTCAGGTCTACGGCGTCATTCAGGGATACAAAACCGTGCCGGTGACCTATGACGATATCCGCAATAACACCGCCCGGGGCATCGCCGCAGCTGAAAAGCTTGGCAAAATTGATCCGGCCATCCTTTCCGGTGAAAAGCGATCCTCTTTTTCCCCGCTTCTGACAACCCCTGCTGAGAATGTCTGACATGAAAAACATACTGCTTACCGGCGCCGTCTGCGCACTTCTTACCGGCTGTGCCGGCACCGAGCTGGCCGCCATAAACAAGAACATCAGCGATACCGCTTTCAGCGTCAGTAAAACCCTGCGTGGCGGTGGCGAAGATCCAGGCAATGGCATGCCTGTAATGACAAAAGCGTCAACAGGAGCAACAGAAAGTGTCAACCGCGAATTCAGCCTGCCGGTTGACATCGATACCGCCGCCGCCCGTCTCAAGCGACATTACGGCTATGTCACCCCTGATGAGATCGCCCATATTCGCAATAAAGACCGTAACAGCCGCTGGGCCGCTGCCGCGATAGAAGACAGCCATCCGGTCTGGGAAGCTGTACAGGGCAGTTCTTACCGAATGGGCAGTGATGTAGGTGACAACGATCATATGGAGATTGAGCTGGAAAAAAACGGAGCCGGCACGCGCGCTTATGTCACATACCGGTCGCCGTCGGCATCGCACCTGACCGGCAGCGCATTTGAAAAGCTGATGACGGAAGTTAAGCAAGTCGCCTCAGGCAAGGTCCGTTAATCCGGGAGGTCAGCTGTGCAGCTTTATCTTTGTGAAAAACCGTCACAGGCAAAGGATATCGCCAGAGTGCTGGGCGTCAGCCAGCGCGGGCAGGGATATATCTCAGGCGAGAACGTCACCGTCACCTGGGCGGTGGGGCATCTGCTGGAAACGGCCACGCCTGAGGCTTACGGTGAACAGTTCGGGCGGCCATGGCGGGCAAACGTGCTGCCGGTGATCCCCGAAACCTGGCAGATGGTGGTTAAGAAAGAAACGGCAGATCAGTTTGCCGTGATTAAAAAGCTGCTGAAAAAAGCCCGCGAGGTAGTGATCGCCACCGACGCGGATCGCGAAGGCGAAGTGATTGCCCGGGAACTGATGACGTACTGCGGCTACCGTGGCGCTATTCGCCGCCTGTGGCTGTCCGCGCTGGACGAGGGCAGCATTCGCCAGGCGCTACAGAACATGCTGCCCGGCGAGAAAACCGAAAAACTGTATCAGGCGGGCGTCGGCCGTTCGCAGGCCGACTGGCTTATCGGGATGAATCTGACGCGCCTGTACACCCTGAAGGCCGGCGAGGCCGGCCATGCGGAGATGTTTTCTGTGGGGCGGGTACAGACGCCGACACTAGCTATAGTGGTTAATCGCGACAATGAGATCGCGAACTTCACCCCCAAACCCTGGTGGCAGGTCAGGGCACAGCTGGAAAAAGACGGCGTTACTTTTCACGCCGAGTGGGTCGGCGCAGAACAATATTGCGACGAGGAAAAGCGCTGCATCAATCAGCCGATTGCCAATGCCGTTCTGCAGCTCTGCCAGAAAACCGGATCGGCTACCGTTCTGACCGCGGAGAAGAAACGGGAAAAAACGCCCGCGCCGCTGTGCTTCGATCTCGGCACGCTTCAGCAGGTGTGCTCCCGAAAGTGGGGGATGGGGGCCAGCCAGGTGCTGACCATCGCGCAGGCGCTTTATGAAACCCACAAGGCGACAACCTATCCGCGTACCGACTGCGGCTACCTGCCGCTGTCCATGCGGGACGAGGTGGCGGACGTTCTCCGCGCTGTTCTGGCATCCGACCCTTCGGTCGGTCCGGCGCTGTCGGGCCTGGACAAAAGCTTTATGTCCCGGGTATGGAACGATAAAAAAATCACCGCTCACCATGCCATCATTCCCACGCGCCAGGCATTTGACCTGGCGCGCCTCAGCTCAGATGAGCTGAAGGTTTATCAGCTTATTCGTCAGCACTATCTGGCGCAGTTTATGCCGCTGCAGGAATCTGACGTCACCGGCGCGACGTTTAACCTGGGAAACCAGCTGTTCCGGACGCGCGGACGCGTTACCGTGGTGCCCGGCTGGAAAGCGCTGTTCAGCGGCCTGCAGGACGACGACGAGGCGGAAGGCGAAGAGGACGCGCCGGCCAGCCTGCCGCCGCTCGATAAAGGCGACGTATGCCGCGTTAAGGGCGGGACCGTAAAAGACAACGTGACGAAAGCGCCCGCGCCCATGACCGAGGGCACGCTGATTGCGGCCATGAAAAATGCCGCCAGCCTGGTCAGCGATCCCCAGCTCAAAAAGGTGCTGCGGGAAAACGCCGGGCTGGGTACGGAGGCCACGCGCAGCGGCGTGCTGGAAACGCTTTTCAAGCGTCGATACCTGGAGAAAAAAGGGAAACACATCCACTCCACTCAGATGGCCCGCGAGCTGATCGCCGCGCTACCGGAGACGCTGACCAGCCCCGGCATGACAGCTCTCTGGGAGCAGGCGCTGGACGATATCGCGCAGGGGAAATCGGATCTGCACGGCTTTATGCAAAAACAGGCGCAGTGGACGCGTCACCTGATTGAAAAGGGGCGCGCGCAGCCGTTTCACGTCACAGTGCCGGTCGGTCCAGACTGTCCGCTCTGCGGCAAGGCGATGCGTCAGCGAACGGGTAAAGAGGGCACGTTCTGGGGCTGCGTTCAGTACCCGGAATGCAAGGGGATCGTTGGTGAGGCCAACCGCAAAACAAAACGCCGGGCCGCCGGGAAGCGCAGGAGCAGCGGGCCAAAAGCCCCGGGCGTTTTACAGGTGGACGGTTGACATTGCGAACGCGCGGCCTAAAAATAAAAGGGCTTATCCGTCGTCTCTGACGACCACCAATGATTCATCAGCCTGAGAGAATCGCCTTCGGGTGGCTGAACAGAAAGCTCCTGTAGCCTGAAAGGGAGCGCACACTGTGTGGTACATCTGCGCACCTTTGGAAGCAGATATCGTCAACATATGGCACCTACTGCCTGACGATCAGGGTTTATTCAACTAACCAGACAGTCAGACTCACCTGAATCTGACTCCCCGACGGGAAGACTTCTCCCGTCCGGGCCGAAGTTTTCTCCGTCGATTTTTTTTGCCCCCCGGAGATAACATCATGTCTGTAAACAACGCGCAGTCCGCCACCACCACGTCCGCCGCCAGCCGCAACGATTACTTTAACCTGACCATAAAAGGCCTGGGTTACCTGAGTAACGTCCGGCAGGTTAACGCGCAGTCCGGCACCTTCATCAGCTGCGTGATTAACGCGCTATCCGGCCCGAGTGACAGTCCTTCCTACGTTCGTTTTGACGTAACGGTTGCCGGCAAAGAAGCCAGTAGCCTGATTAACCGCTGCCAGAAGGCGGTTGATGAGGACAAGAAGGTGCTGATCGGGTTTTCTCTGAGCAACCCGTCAACCGACATTTTTCAGCTGAAAAACGGTGAGCACGCCGGCGAAAGCCGCGTCAGCCTGAAGGCCCGACTGATCAAGGTAGACTGGATTAAAATCGGTCAGGACATGGTCTACAAACCGGAACGCAGCGATGCGCCGCCGGCACAGAGTGGCTCAGAGCAGGCGCCGTCCTACGCTGACAACTCGTTCTGATTTTATCCTCCCAAATCTGCCCTTTCACGGGCAGTTTTACGGCGCTTGCAGGGTTTTGACTGCCGCTGTAATCTCCACCATAATTCCCTAAAGGTTACTGACGATGCCTGTCATACTTCGGCTGAACGGTTTTCGGTTCTTTTTCTACTCCAACGAAGGCAATCCGCGTGAACCCGCGCATATCCACGTTTCCAAATCTGGCGCTGAAGCTAAGTTCTGGCTTGAACCCGTGGTGGCGCTGGCAAGAAATGACGGATTTGACTCACGGACCCTTAAAGAGCTGTTCGTACTGGTGAAGCTACACAAAACGACACTACTGGAGGCCTGGAATGACTATTTCAGCTAGAGACGTCCGGTTCGATGACTCCACCATGTGGGTTGAACTCACGGACGATCGCACGCTTGGCGTACCGCTGTCCTGGTTTCCGCGGCTGCTTGACGCCACGCCCGAGCAGCGCAACGACTACGAACTATCTCCCCGTGGCATACACTGGGACGCCCTTGACGAAGACATCTCCGTTGAGGGGCTGATACAGGGGCGCGGTGACATCACGCACCCTCCTCATCAGGTCGCCTGACGCGCCCTGCCTGAACGCTGACCCCGGTCGGCGTTTTTTTTTGGATCCGGAAAAAGAGTTGTTCGTGGAAGCCCGCTGAAGAGTTCCGCACAGTGATGCCTGTTCTGTCACCTACAGGAATCTTCAGATGAAACTACACGCCCTCGCCGCCGTTCTGCCCTTCGTGCTGCTGACGGGATGCGCCACGCCGCCCCAGAAGCTGCAGGAGCGGGCGCCCGTCCAGCCGACGCCGTCGGTCAGCGTCTCCCGCAACGTCCAGACTCCGGCCGACGATCCCTACGGGCGCGCGCCGGAGGTGGTGCGCTACGACCGTTACCTTCTGGTCAGCACCGACCCGCAGGCAGCCCAGCAGGATCCGCTTTCCCAGATTATCGACATCCGCATTCCCCCGTCCGTACAACCTACGGTCGCCGACGCCATGCGCTATGCCCTGAAGCAGTCCGGTTACTCGCTCTGTCAGACCGGCCAGGCCAACGGCGTGCTATACCGGCAGCCGCTGCCGGCGGTGCAGTATCAGCTCGGCCCGATGCGTCTGCGCACCGCGCTACAGGTAATGGCCGGCGCGGCCTGGCAGCTTGAGGTGGACGACGTGCAGCGCGTGGTGTGCCACAGCCTGCGCGCCGGTTATCAGCTTCCGGCCACCCAGCTGTCGCCGCGCACCGCCGCACTGCCTGAGGCGTCCGGCAACACCATTGCCCCGCCGGTGATTCAGGGCCAGCCCGTACGCGGAGGGTTTCTGACAAAATGAGCAATCCCGCCCTTGATGAAGAAGATTTCGCCGGTGAAGTGCAGCAGAAGCCACGCAAAGGCGCGGCGATTCTGCGCCGACTGCCGCTTTATGGCGGCGTCGCGGTGGCGCTGGCCGTGGCCGGCCTGACGTTTATTTCCCTTAAAAGCGTGAGCGCGCTCGATCAACGTCTCGCCCACGTCGAAAAACAGCAAAACGTGGTGTATTCGCAGGCGCTGACCCAGTCCGATCTTACGCCCCTGCAGGACAGCCTGAAGGCGTACGGCGTAGATCTGAAACGGCAGCAGCAGCAGATCGCCGCACTTCAGGCCGCGCTGAAGGAGGACCGGAGCGGCCCGGCGCTTGGTGCCCTGCAGCAGGCCGTCGTCGATCTCAGCGCCGCCCGGCAGAGCATGCAGGCGCAGCTTTCCGGGCTTGACGCGCAGCTGAACGCACTACAGGACACGTCGAAAAAGACGCCCGAGGCCAACACCCCGCCCGCCGTAAAAAAGCCGGCACCCGCTAAGCCACATCGTGCCGCCCTGAAAGTGGCACGCCGCGCGCCGTTTGTGCTGACCGGCGTGGAAAAGCGGGGCACAACGTCCTTTGCCGCCGTAGCCCCGCAGGGCTTCAGCGACCTGTCGCAGATCCGCCTTATCGGCGAAGGCCAGTCCGTGCAGGGCTGGACGCTGATTAGCGCCGGATACGGACAGGCGCAGTTTCGGGTAAACGGGCATGTAACCACCGTTAACGTTCACTAACGGAGTCGAAATGAAGATAAAAGCATTGATTCTGTTGCTACTTACCTGCGGCGGCACCGCGTACGCGAGTATCCAGACCACTGACAGCCAGGGCCAGGCTACGGACGCGCAGCACACCGGTCAAAGCGCGGTTCAGGATCTGCAGCAGCAGGCGGGGCAGTGGGGGCTGAACCAGCAGGACTATCAGCGCTATAAGCAGCTGATGAACGGCCCCCGGGGCACGCAGTCGCCCGGCCTCGATCCACTCTCCACGCTCGGCATCGAGGCACGCAGCGCCGAAGAGCGCCGTCAGTACGCCGAGAAGTGGGTAAAGCAGGAGTTTGCCCGCACGCAGAAAGAAATGGAATTTCAGCGCGAGGTGAACAGCGCCTGGCAGCGGCTGTACCCCAACACGCTGGCGGTTAACATGGGTAATGCCGCCGGCATTGCCCACGACACCGGCGGGCGACTGGCGCTGTTCGTGAAGTCTGCCGGATGCACGCAGTGTGACGCGCGACTGTCCGCCGTGCTGGCCGACGACCGTCCGGTCGATATCTATCTGGTTGACAGCCAGGGCGATGACGACGCGCTGCGCAGCTGGGCCAAAGCGCATCACATCCCGCTGGACAGGGTACGCAGCCGTGAGATCACGCTTAATCACGACGGCGGCCGCTGGATGCGGTTCGGCAACGGCATGATGCCCGTGGTGCTGCAGCAGGGGGAAAACGGATGGCAACTCGCAGCGTACTGACCGGCGCGGCCCTGCTGCTGCTGGCGTCGGCAAACTGCTGGTCATCCGGCATGCAGACCGTACCCGACGGCTATACAAAGGTGGCGCGCCAGCACGGCGTGCCACCGGAGGCGCTGTATTCTGTTGCCCTGCAGGAATCCTCCCGCACGCTGCCTCGGGGTGTACGTCCCTGGCCCTGGACGCTGAACGTGGCGGGCAAGGGGTATCGCTACAAAACCCGGCTTGAGGCCTGGCAGGCGCTGCAGGTGTTCATGAAAACCCATTCCCTGAAGCGCATTGACGTGGGCATTGCGCAGGTCAACCTTGGCTGGAACGGCGATCACTTCACGTCCACCTGGGAAGCGCTGGATCCGTACACCAACCTCAACGCCGCCGCCGTCATCCTGCGCGAATGCTGGGACCGTAAGCCCGGCAGCTGGCTGGACGCCGCCGGCTGCTATCACCATCCCGCCGGCGGACAGGCCGCCGCGCGCTACCGCTCCTTTATCAGAACAAAGCTTGCCACGCTGCAGTCGCCGCCTTCGCAGCCGGCCCCCGTGGATAACAGCCCGGCACCGGCTCCCGTGCAGCTGGCGGACAATGCCCCTGTGCCCGCTGCTACTTCCAACACCGGATTCGTCTGGATTGAACCCAGGAGCCCGAGACCATGAAAAACGTCCGCTTTTTTGCCATGCCCCTCATCCTGCTGTCGCTCTCGGCCCACGCGGAGCTGAACGTGCTGGCCGACCTCGGAGGACAGAGCACGCAGGCCATTTTTGACGCGGTTAACCGGCAGGACTCGCCGGCACCCGTTTCTGCGCCGCCCGCCCAGGGCGAAGCGGCCATGCTGCCTGTGACCACGCCGGAAATGTCGCCGGGCGCGGTCAACCCGCGCGACCTGCAGCTGCCCGGCATCGGCGCGCTGTTCGTCATCGGAGACGATGATGTATCCCGGTCCTGGCTGCGGCATAACGCGCAGCGCCTGTCGGCCAGAGGCGCCGTGGGGCTGGTCGTGAACGTGGACAGCCAGGACGCCCTTGACGGACTGCGCGGCCTGGCGCCCGGCATGACCCTTGCCCCGGCCTCCGGTTCAGATCTGGCGCGCCGCCTGCAACTGACGCATTACCCCGTGCTAATTACCGACGGCGGGCTGACCCAGGAGCCCGCGCCATGATGGGCACGCCCCAAGCCGTTGCCCTGCTGCTGTCGGTCAATCCGCTGCTTGCCGCGGGGCTTGTCGTCCTGCTTATCGTCGTCGCGTGGCTGTTTCGCCGGGAGACGGCCACCGCCCGCCGGCACCGTCGCTATCGCGCCACCGCCGCGCGCGTGCATCAGCGCCTGCGCGAACTGAACGGCGACGGCCAGCGGATGAGTTACCTGCGCAAAATTAATCCCTACGTTTTTGAGGAGCTGCTGCTGCTGGCCTTTGAGCGGCAGGGGCTGAAGGTCGAGCGCAACGCTTCTTACAGCGGCGATGGCGGCCTGGACGGGAAGGTGTTTATCAACGGTGAGTGCTGGCTGATACAGGCCAAGCGCTACAGCCGGGCCATTTCCCCCGGGCACGTCCGGGATTTTGATGCGCTGCTTTCCCGTGCCGGCCAGCGCGGTTTTTTTATCCATACCGGCAGAACCGGGCAGATGAGCCGGGCCGTCTGCCGGACCTCTTCCCGGCTGAAGATCATCAGCGGGCAAAATCTGCTGAGGCTGCTGTCCGGCATTTCACTGAAGGAATGGTCCCATGAGTAACCGCTACGTTATAGAAGCGCTGCTGCGCCCGGCCGTTGAGCTGAACACGGCCGCCGTGGCGGGCACCGCCGCCGTGGTGTGCGTCACCGCGCCCTGGGCGGTCGCCCTTGCCCCCTCCGTCAGCTACGTTACGGCAGGCGGTTTTGCCGTGCTGTCCATCGTGCGCGCCCGTCAGGGCATGCAGGTGATCCGCTACCGGCGCAACCTGCGCCGGCTGCCGCGCTACGTGATGACCTCCCGGCAGATCCCGCTGAGCAAACGACGGCTCTTTATCGGCCGGGGATTTCGCTGGACGCAGACGCATACCCAGCGCCTGCGCGACACACTGCGCCCCGAGGTCGCCCACTACCTGCAGCCATCCAGGCTGTACCAGCTGGCGCGCCGCGCCGAGGAGGCTACGGAAAAGCGGCTGCCCGCACTGAGCAAACTGCTGAACGCCGACTCCGTTCTGAATCCGGTCCGCCCGCTGCCGCCAGTCGGCGGCAACCCGGCCATACACGGTATCGAACCCAATGAAATCGACGTCACGCTTGATCTGCGCGAGCGCGTGGGGCACACGGTGGTCTACGGCACGACGCGCGTGGGTAAAACCCGGCTGGCCGAGCTGCTGATCACCCAGGACATCCGGCGCGGCGACACGACGATCGTGTTTGATCCAAAAGGGGACGCTGACCTGCTCAAGCGTGTGTGGGCGGAGGCGCACCGCGCCGGTCGCGGCGACGAGCTGACCATCTTCCACCTCGGGTGGCCCGACATATCTGCCCGCTATAACGCCGTGGGGCGGTTCGGGCGCGTCTCTGAGGTCGCATCGCGCGTGGCCGGGCAGCTGAGCGGCGAAGGCAACAGCGCGGCATTCCGGGAGTTTGCCTGGCGATTCGTGAACATCGTAGCGCGGGCGCTGGTTGCGCTGGGCGAACGGCCCGACTACACGCTGATCACGCGCTACGTGAACAACATCGCGGACCTGTACCTGCGCTACGCGGTGAAAGTCATTACGGACAAACTTCCCGATCTGAGTAAGCAGATCGAAAACAACCTTAAACTCTTCGGTGAGGATGACGTGCCCCGCAACATGCAGGGACAGCCGGACGCCGTGCGCATCTGGGCATATGAGGTGGCGCTAAGCTCCGAACAGGGGCAGCAGCTGTACGACCCGATACTGGACGGCCTGCGCTCCGCCGTGCGCTACGACCGGACCTACTTCGACAAGATAGTGGCGTCCCTTCTGCCGCTGCTGGAGAAGCTGACCACGGGCAAAACCGCCGAGCTGCTGTCGCCTGATTACCTCAACATGGAAGACCCGCGCCCAATCTTTGACTGGGAGCAGGTGATCCGTAAAAAAGGGGTGGTGTACATCGGCCTCGACGCGCTCAGCGACAGTGAGGTGGGCAGCGCGGTGGGCAACAGTATGTTTGCCGACCTGGTGAGTGTTGCCGGCCACATTTACAAGCACGGCATCAACGCGGGCCTGCCGAGAGCGGACGACCGAAAAAATCCGATTAACCTTCACTGTGATGAGTTCAACGAGCTGATGGGCGATGAGTTTATCCCCCTGATCAACAAGGGCGGCGGCGCGGGGATGCAGGTCACGGCCTACACGCAGACGTCCTCTGATATTGAGGCGCGTATCGGCAGCGCGGCCAAAACGTCCCAGGTGCAGGGTAACTTTAACAACCTCATCATGCTGCGCGTACGTGAGAACCGGACGGCGGAGCTGCTGACCACCCAGCTGCCGCAGGTTGAAATCTACAGCAAAACGCTGGTCTCCGGGCACCAGGATTCAGCAGACGTCACCGTTAATCACGACTTTACCTCCAGCACGCAGGACCGCGTCGGCACGATCAAGGTGCCGCTGCTGGAACCGTCGGATATCGTGTCGCTGCCGAAAGGGCAAGCATTCGCCCTGCTTGAGGGCGGGCAGCTCTGGAAAATCCGCATGCCGCTGCCCGCCGGCGACGCCGCCGATGAGCACATGCCGGACGATATTACCCGCCTGGCCGAAGAGATGCGCCGTAATTACCACAGCAGCGAAGGGTGGTGGAACGGCGGCGCCGGCCACGTTGCCCCGGCCGTGACGAAAGGAGAGGACAATGGCTGAACCGCGCCGCAACGTCACGCCACAGAATCCGCAGCAGCCGGTTCCGCCGCGCGAGCACGGGCTTATTTACAACCTGGTCTGGGGCTGGCCGTGGAAGCTGGCCGGCATGATCCTGGCCTCCCTTTTTCTGAGCCTGATTGTGGAATACATCGGGATCGCATTTTTCTGGCCGGAAATGGGCGCCGCACACAGTCAGCAGGTGATGACGACGGAAATGAGTTACCTGTCATCGGATTTTACCCGCAGCCTGCTGCTCTCTGAACCCTCCGTCACCGTTACGCACTGGATCACGTTTGCGTATCAGTGGGCCTTCGTTGACAGCGGTTTTGTGGGCTGGGTGCAGTCAATGTATGAATCGGAAATGAACAGCGGCAACGAGATATCCCGTCAGCTGAAGTCAGGCAGCAGCTGGCTCGCCGGCTATCTGCAGCAGTATCTGCTTGCCACCGTCTGGGTGGCCGTTGTAACGCTTATCCGTGTCACGATACTGACGCTCTCCATCCCGCTGTTTGTGCTGGTTATCGGCGTAGCCGTGGTGGAAGGGCTGGGACGCCGCGACCTGCGTCGCTACGGGGCGGGCTATGAGTCGTCGTTTTTATATCACCGGGCAAAAAGGCTGATTAAGCCGGCGGTCTACATACCGGCAATGGCGTACCTGTCGTGGCCGTCAGCGGTCTATCCCAACCTTCTGCTGCTGCCCGCGGCCATTATGCTCGGGCTTGCCATTACGGTAACCACCGCGTCATTTAAAAAGTACCTTTGATCTCCCCAGGCCCGCAGTTGCGGGCCTTTTAGTCGGTTCAGGTCACTTACTTTCTTCTTTCTGATACACAGGATCCGTGCCTCGCGGATACTGCTGGCTAACTTTCCTGTAATGCTGAAGCCGCTCATTAAAATATTCCCTGAGCTCTACAGGCTGTTGCAGTTCGACCTCTCTGGGGATCACCGGCTGGTTCAGGCGCTCTCTGTAAACCACTCCCGAAGCCGCTAAATCGACGTTAATACGCTCACGCTCTTCTTTGGTACGGGCTGCCAGGTTATGCGACATAAATGTGTCCTCAATAAGCCAGTTAGTTTTCCTTTGACGATGCCGGACATCTTACCACCGCCTTTATCAGGCTGGACGACATTACCTGAACTCGTTTCGGGTGATGTCGTCAGCAGGCAAGCCGCGGAGCGGTGCGACAGTCGAACTTAATAGTTACAACACACTTATATATTTTAATCACTTCGCCCTACATCAGCCTCTCCTAATTAATTTTCATTTTCGGGTAATGAGTTAACGGCTGACCCGTCCAGCCGGATTCCGCATCCTTACCGCACCAAACAACCACTGGAGGTGCATATGAAATCTTATCGCCCGGTAGCCCGACTTTTTCTGTGTGGCGGCGTGCTGGGCCTTTCATCTCTCACGGCGCTGTCAGCTCAGGCATCTGAAAAGGATGAGCTGGCGTCTGCCCAGCGCATGATCGTTCAGGTGCAGGCGTCGCTGGAGCGTGCCCGGGTGGCCGCCGCTCAGGAGGATACCGCAGAACGTGGCCGCTACTTCTTTGACTACCAGCGCGCCAACGCCGACCTGCGCACCATCAGCGCCGGTATCGATCTTTACCTTGAGCCTTCCCGCGCTCAGCCACGCGATCTATCGGGCGTAGCCGGTAACTACCGCCG
Source organism: Erwinia sp. 2186 (assembly GCF_057812255.1). Taxonomy (NCBI): domain Bacteria; kingdom Pseudomonadati; phylum Pseudomonadota; class Gammaproteobacteria; order Enterobacterales; family Erwiniaceae; genus Erwinia; species Erwinia sp. 2186. The sequence continues at coordinate 33,625 of NZ_JBSZSZ010000002.1, forward strand.
GGAACGCCCCTGATGGCGATGACCGCCGCGCAGGAAGCGGCCTTTAAAGCCGCCTCAGGAAATCTGGAACCCAGCGGGATGCACCTGCTGTGCCTTGGCCTGCTGATTGGCTTCCTTTTTTTCTGGGCCGCCTGGGCCATCGTCGACGTCTGGTCGGGCTGGTCCGGGGATCGCGTTAAGTCAGCCGCCATGGGCAGGGCCGTGGTCCGCACGGTTTTATTGTTAGTCGTAAGTATCTGGATGTTTTGCAGTTAACCCTTAATCAACCCAATACAGGTGAAATCATGTCTAAATTTTCTTCCGTTCTGTCCCGCGTTTCAGGTAAGGCCAAATCCGCCTGGGCACGCGTCTTCACCGCGGGCCTGCTGAGCGCGTTTGCCGCCGCCCCGGCCCTGGCCGATCTGCCTCAGGTTGAGGGGCCAACCTCAAGCGGCGCCGGCACCGGCCTGATGGGCACCCTGAGCGGCCACGTACAGGACGGCCTCGTGCTGGGCGGCCTGGTACTCTGCGGCTTTGCCTTCTTCAAGGTGGCCGAGGCAAGCCTAGTGACGTTCGGCGAGGTACGTAATGACCGCGCCTCCTGGACCAAATTCGGTTCCATCGTGGTGGTGGGGATCGTTCTGCTCGTTGCCGTTATCTGGCTGCTGGGCAAGTCCTCCGAAGTTATCAGCTAAGGAGCGCATCCGGATGGCGACCATTCGCTTTCTGCCGGATCGCCTGAACTCTGAGCCTGTTGTTTTTCGGGGGTTTACCACCCCCGAGTTGGGAATGGCGGCGCTGGCGGGGGTGGGGATCGGTTTTGTGCTCTCCCTGCCTTTCGCCTTCATTTTTGGCTGGCTGGCGGTCCCGACGGTGGCCCTGCTGTTCCCGCTCGTGCTGATCGCTTTTGGCGGCAGATGGCTCGCCGCCAGAAAGCGCGGCAAGCCCGAGAACTACCTGTGGCAGCAGGTCGCGCTAAAAATGCGCCGCACGGGCTTCGGCGATCCTTCACTAATCATCGACTCGCGGGGCTGGTCCCTGCGTCGCAGCAAGAGCATCAGGAGCATCAAATGAGTCGTTTTCGCCACGCGGTTAAGGGCCGCGATCAGCATATTTTTACCCTGCGGGCGGCTTGCGTTGTATTGCTGTTACTGCTGATGACCGCCCTGGGCGGCTGGATGCGCGCCCCGGAAAAGCTGACCATTCACAACCCGCCGGACTTACGCAAGGGCAGCACCCGCCCCTGGTGGGAAATCCCGCCGCCGACGGTATATGGCTTTACCTATTACATTTTTCAGCAGCTCAATGCCTGGCCCAAAAACGGCAAGGTGGACTATCCCGCCCGCATTCAGTCGCTGTCCTCCTACCTCACGCCGCAGTGTAAGGCGTTTCTTGAGGAAGACGCTAAGCAGCGCGGTGAGAAAAACGAGCTCACCGACCGCGTCCGCGTGGTTTATGAAATTCCCGGCCGCGGCTACGACACCAACAGCGTGAAGGTGGTTGACCGCGATAACTGGGTCGTGAAGCTCGATCTGGTCGCGGATGAATACTACCTCACCGAGCCGGTCAAGCGTGTGACCGTGCGCTACCCGATCAGGGTCGTTCGCTGGGACGGCGACTCCGAGACCAACCCGTTCGGCATGGCCCTGGACTGCTACGACGGCATTCCACAGCGTCTCTCCGCCGCCCCGGAGCTGCCAAAACACACCAACAAGGGGATGTTCTGATGATGTGCTCAACGTTAACCTTCAGCTCCCGCGCCTGCCTGGTGGCGCTGTCGCTTACGCTGATACCGGCAGCCATACTGAGCACGGCCCCGGCGCGGGCCGACGAGCTGATGAAGTGGGAGCGCGTTCCCCTGCAGATCCCCCTGAAAACCGGCACCGAGCGCGTTATTTTTGCCGATAAAAACGTGCGCGTCGGCTTTCCGCCCGCGCTGAACGGCAAGCTGCGCGTGCAGAGCACCGGCGGCGCGGTCTACCTGAAGGCCGACAGCGACTTCCCGGTTACCCGCCTGCAGCTGCAAGACATGGAATCAGGCGAGGTGATCCTGCTGGACGTCCGCGCCGCCGGTACGGGCCCGACCGAGCCGGTAAAAATCATCTACAGCGGCGACGTCAGCACGGCCAGCAGCGCCGCCGCTGACGCTGCCCCGACGTCCGGCGAGGACGCCAGCAAAGCGCCTGCGCGGCGCAAAAAGGTCAGCTACAAGGCGCCCATTCCGGTACTGCTGACGCGCTACGCCGCGCAGAACCTGTACGCCCCGGTACGCACGGTCGAAGGCGTGCCCGGGATTCATCCCGTTAATCCGCACCTGCCGTCCCGCATCACCACGCTTTACCCCACGGCGCCCGTGACCGTGTCACCCGTGGCCGGCTGGGGCGCGGCAGGGAGAACCGTGGTGGCGTTGCGGGTGCGCAACACCTCTTCCCAAAAGATCGTGCTCGATCCGCGTGAGCTGCAGGGCCAGTTCATCACCGCCACCTTCCAGCACCGCTGGCTGGGCGCCGCTGGCACGCCGGAGGACACCACCACGCTGTACCTGGTCACCGCCGGCCGCGCCGATGAGGCGTTCGTGCGCGAGCCGTCCACCGCCCGCAAGGCCGCCCGTTCCGCCCAGAAGGTGATCCGCTATGAAGATTAAGTCAAACGGACTGGTAAAGGTCCTGGTGCCGACGGTTCTCATCGCCGGCGGTTTTATCGCGGTCAAGAGCCACAACAGCAAGACGCCCGAGCCCGCCGCGCAGACAACAGCGCAGGCCGACCCGGCTTTAGCGAACCTCTCTCCGCAGGAGCTGAAGGCGCTCGGCGTCGAAGGTGACACGCCGCAGGACACGCTGAAAACCATCGTGGGATCCCTGAACGCCGTGCGGCAACAGCAGGCCTCGCTAAACAAGCAGAACGCCGACCTGCTGGACGAGAATAAAAAGCTGCGCGAGCGGAATCAGAACGTGTCCGGGCAGGTTAACGAGGCCGTTCAGGGCGTACAGAAGGGCTTCAGCGACCGCGAGAAGCAGCTGCGCCAGCAGCAGAACGCGCTGACGTCAAAAATCAACGACCTGACCTCCCAGCTGCAGAAAACCGGCAAGGGGCTGGCCGACAAGGCCGGCGGCCAGGACGGCGACATTCCGCTGGGCCTCGGGCTGGACGGCATGGGCGCCGGCAGCGGCGGCGCGGCGGCGGCGGGCGGCGGCGGCCTGATGTGGGTAACGCCGCAGGACGGCAAAAGTACCCAGTCCGGACAGGGCGGCAGCAGCAACGGCTCAGCCAGCACCGGCGGCACAACGGCCTTCCCGACCTCCTTCATGAGCGAAAATGCCGTCACCCGACAGAAGGCCAGTTACGAACAGCAGGTTAAGGGCTCAACCAGCGAAAAAGGTGAGGAAGACGAGGCCGAGCCGGTCTACACCCTGCCAGAAAACTCCACGCTCATCGGCAGCCGCGCCATGACCGCCCTGCTGGGCCGCGTGCCGGTTAACGGCACCGTGACCGATCCGTATCCCTTCAAGGTGCTTATCGGCAAAGACAACCTGACCGCCAACGGCATCGAGCTCCCGGACGTCGAGGGTGCCATCGTGTCCGGCACGGCCTCGGGCGACTGGACCCTGTCCTGCGTCAGGGGCCAGGTCAGCAGCATTACCTTTGTGTTCACCGACGGCACGGTGCGAACGCTGCCGAAGCCCGACCGCAGCGGAAAGTCCGGCAACGGTCAGAACGCACAGAACGGCGGTAAAGACACCGGAACAAACGGCGGCATCGGCTGGATTTCCGATGAGAACGGCATTCCATGCATTTCCGGCACGCGTAAATCCAACGCGTCCACGTACCTGCCGACGCTGGGCCTGCTGGGCGCTGCCGGCGCGGCCGGCGATGCGGTGGGCCAGAACCAGCAGACCAGCCAGACCAACGCCTACGGCGGCGTCACCTCCACGCTGACCGGCGACGCCGGACAGGCCGTGCTCGGCAAGGCGCTTTCCGGCAGCTCCGACGAGATCACCGAGTGGGTGAAGCAGCGCTACGGCCAGACCTTTGACGCCATTTACGTTCAGCCGGGCGCGCACCTCGCCGTGCACATCACCCGCGAGCTGGCAATCGACTATGAAGACAAAGGCCGCAAGGTGCGCTACGACTTCACCCTGCCCGGTGAAGACGGCAGCACCGGCGGGCTCGACTGAGGAGAAATAACATGCAGATTTCAGTAACGCTCGGCGTTTTTGTACTGGTTGCGGCCGCCACCCTGACGGGCTGCTCCACGTCAAAGGATGAGATGCTTCCGGCGGGCGACAGCAACATGCTGGAGCTGTGGAAGGGCACGGACGGCGAAAGCGGCCCGTCGCGCGGCGTGGAGGGGCGCGCCGCCCTGCGCCGCGCACTGACCGATAACGAACAACAGGCGGCGGCCGGCGACGATCGCAGCTACAGCCGCACCCAGGAGTCGGAGATCAGCCAGCAGTTCCCGCGCCTGCCGAATCCCGACATGGTGATGTACGTTTTCCCGCACCTGGCGCAGGGCAACACGCCCGTGCCGGGCTACAGCACCGTTTTCCCTTTCTATGACCAGACGCAGTACGCGATGCCTGGTGAACGCACGGAGGCGCTGTGATGTTTGGACTCTTCAGGAAAAACCGGCCGGCCGGACAGGATGCGCCGGAGCAGGACGGCCCGGAGCCGCTAGCGCGCCCGGGAAAAATGACGCAGGGCGACGAAAGGCAGGTGTACTCGCACAATCCGTCGATCGTGGATTACCTGCCGTGGGCGGAGTTCCTGGACGAGGATCAGTGCCTGCTGCTGGACGACGGCGTCTCGGTCGGAGCGGTGTACGATATCACCCCGGTTGCCACCGAGGGGCGTCCCGACACGCGTCTGGAGCAGATCCGGGACGTGGTTGAAGACGCGCTGCAGGACAGCTTTGACGACATTGAAGCGAACCCCTGGATCGTGCAGTTTTTCTGCCAGGACGAAAACGACGTGGACGCCTATCTGGACAGGCTGCGCGGGTACGTTAAGCCGCACGCGCAGCACACGGATTTTACCGAGGCGTGGCTGAAGGAAACCGAAAGCCACCTGCGCGGCATCGCTCGCCCGCAGGGGCTGTTTGTGGACAAGCTAATCACCGGCCAGCCGTGGCGCGGCCAGCAGCGCCGGACCCGCATGGTGGTATATCGCTGGGTGGAGAAAAACAACCGCGACGTAATGCCGCCGGTCGGCATGCTGAACCAGGCGTGCGAAAGGCTGTGCGGCGCGCTCTCCAGCGTCAACATCGGCTGCACGCGGCAGAACGGCCTGCAGGTGCACGCCTGGCTCCTGCGCCTGTTTAACCCGGCGCCGGAAGGCATGGACCGGGAGCAGTTTTACCGCGCGGCAGCCTACGAGGACACCCGCAACACGCCCGACGGCATGATCCCCGTGGAAAACGACTTCTCCGAAACGCTGCTGTTCACGCCGCCGCGCTCGGACGTGGAAAACGGCGTGTGGTGGCTGGATAACCTGGCCCACTCGGCCCTGACGGTTGAGCGGCTGCGCAAGCCACCCGAGCCCGGCACGCTGACGGGTGAGAAAAGCCGGGGCGAGAAAAAGGTTAACGCCCTGATGGACATGTTTCCCGAGGGCACCATGCTGTGCATGACGATCATCGCGGAGCCGCAGGATACTCTTGAGGAGAAGTTTAACCGGCTGGCAAAGAACGCCATCGGGGAAAATACCGAGTCGGGGCGCGTACGCCAGGACGTGGCCGCCGTGAAGGAGCTGCTGGGCAACCGGCACAAGCTGTACCGCGCCGGCATCACGTTTTTCCTGCAGGCCAGGGATATGAAGGAGATGAACCGCAAGCGCATCGAGCTTTCCACGGTGCTGCTCAACGAGGGGCTGCAGCCCGTGCGCGCCGAGCACGAGGTCGGCCCGCTGAATGCCTGGCTGCGCGCGCTGCCGATGTGCTTTAACCCGCAGCACGACAAAAAGAACTGGTACACCCGACTGACGTGGGTCCAGCACCTGGCCGGCCTGCTGCCCGTGACCGGCCGGGAAACCGGCACCGGCAACCCGGGCTTCAGCTTTTTTAACCGGGGCGGCGACGTGCTGAACTTCGATCCCCTGAACAAACACGACCGTTCGCAGAACGCGCACATGCTGCTGTTCGGGCCAACCGGGGCGGGCAAGTCGGCCACCCTGTGCTCGATGCTCTGCCAGCTGATGGCCGTACAGCGCCCGCGCCTGTTTATCGCTGAGGCCGGCAACAGCTTCGGCCTGACGGCGGACTACTTTGAAAGCCTCGGTCTTACGGTGAACAAGGTCAGCGTCAAGCCGGGCAGCGGCGTGACCCTGCCGCCGTTCGCCGACGCGCACAAGCTGTTTGAAAGCGACGCCCCGCCGCTGGCGGTGGCCGAAAGCGACCTGCCGGAGATCGATGAGGACGACGAGGGCGAGGACAATGAAAAGCGCGACATCCTGGGCGAAATGGAAATTTCCGCCCGGATGATGATCACCGGCGGCGATCCGAAGGAAGACGCCGCGCTCAGGCGCGCCGACCGGGCCATGATCCGCGAAGCCCTGCTGATGGCCGCCCGACAGACCCTGGATGAAAACCGGCAGATGCTGCCCAGCGACCTGCAGAACGCCCTGAACCGCATTTCCTCCGATGAGGCCGCCGACGGCGGGCAGGCCCGTAACGAATCACGCCGGGCAAAGGCGGCGGAGATGGCGGAATCGCTGGGCATGTTTACCCAGTCCGGCAGCTTTGAGGCTGAGCTGTTTAATCAGGAAGGATCGCTGTGGCCGGAGGCAGACGTCACGCTCATCGACCTGGGCCACCTTGCCCGCGAGGGGTACGAGGCCCAGATGGCGCTGACCATGGTTTCCCTGACCAACACCATCAACAACATCGCGGAGCGCGACCAGTACCTTGAGCGCGACATTGTGTTTACGGTGGATGAGGCGCATATCGTGACCGTTAACGCCCTCCTGGCGCCGTACATGACCAAGGTGGTCAAGATGTGGCGTAAGCTCGGTGCCTGGCTCTGGCTTGCCACCCAGAACCTTGAGGATTACCCGGCAGCTGCAGGCAAAATGCTGAACATGGCCGAATGGTGGATCTGCCTGACTATGCCGAAAAAAGAGGTGGAGGACATCGCCCGCTTCCGTACGCTTTCCGAGGAGCAAAAGTCCGTGCTGCTCTCCGCCAGCAAGCTTTCCGGGTGCTATACCGAGGGCGTGGTGCTGTCGAAAAAAATTGAGGCGCTGTTCCGGGCCGTACCGCCCAGTCTGTTTCTGGCGCTGGGCATGACGGAGAAGGAAGAGAAAGCGGAGCGCAAGGCACTGATGCGTAAACATAACTGTTCAGAGCTCGATGCTGCTATTCTCGTAGCAAGAAAACTGGATCGTCTGCGTGGACTGATGACGGCTGAGTCGGCTGGGATGCCGGAATACAACGATAAAAGAGAGAAGCTGACCGCATGATTAAGCTTAAATACGCGAGCCCTGTAACACATACCCCCGCGGCCGATGAGACGCCCACGCCGACTCTTTTCGGTCTGTATCCTCAGGGTGAGCCTGTAGCCACGCAGAGTACCCAGGAGCGGCTTGAGGCGATGAAAGGCGCACTGAAGGAGCGCCTGCAGCCGCCGGTCGCCATTACCTGTAACCCTCACCGGATCGGGAAAAACAGCTGTGTTGCCATTCATCTGGAAGATGGCCGGGGAAAGCGTGTAGACATTCTTCTGACTCAGGAAGGTCGTGCCAGCCTGCCACTGGATAATGAATTTGACTCGCCTCGCTGGTACGTCAACGTGCCCGATGCGGCGGATATGGTTTATATGACGCTCTGGGTTAGCAGTGTTTTTCAGGAGTAATGCCCGCCTCAGATGCATCAATTAGCCGGCCGATCTGGCCGGTTTTTTTTGCAATTACAAAACATCAAATCAAATCTTTTAATCCGCGTTAATTAACATCCGCTTTCAATTAACACTTGGTCTCATCTTGCTCCCAAATGCTTGAATACATTAACTTCACTAATCAACAATGATCCAATCATGTTATTTCAATAAATCACAAAGAGGGTTACTTAGTGGAAAATACAACTGGTATTGCTCAGGAACTGGAGAATTTTTTAAACAATCGCGAAAATGATAGTGCCAGCTCGCGAGCCGAACTGGCTGAGTTTTGCGTTGAAACCATTTATAAATTTGTTAAATTTAATCGCTCTGAAGGCGAGGGTCTTGATGGCCGGGACGGACCTGAACGTCAGGGGCTCGGAGAGGTGCTGGACGCAGCAAAAAATCATAAGTTCGACATTGGCATGGCTCAGATGAATAAGAAAATTTAACAGTAAATCTGCACTGTCCAGCATTTATCTGTTTGTCCAAATGCCTCCTGAAAGCGCAGGAGGCAATTTTCCATCCTGGTTAAACCTGTCACTACAAATGTTCTGTCGCATACTTTTTTTCAGGTGCCGAATTCTGGTGTGATCTGAAAATTTTCAAAATCCGAAATAGAGTTTACTGCTGAATACCTGAGCACACGCTGTCACGCTGGCATCCTGATACCCGTGACGGAGATTTGCAATGCGCATCAGGACACTCCTGGTTTTTTCCCTGCTGATACCGATCCAGGTAATGGCAGGCACCGTCGTTTTTACCGACGCTCAGCACCCTCCCCTGAACCTTACCGCCGATACTGAAGTTGTCTGGCTGGATGGGCCAGATCGTCTGCAGCAGGCCATATTCGGTGATCTGTCGTCAGATCCTCAGCAGGCCGCTCTGCAGGCTCAGCAGGTCATTCAGTCACCCGACTGGCCCCGGAAGCAGGCGCAAATTGCCGGCGCCTATCGTCAGGTGGTCCACGCCTGGGAAATTGGCCTGCACAAGTACCCTGCCGTCGTATTTGATGATCGGGACGTGGTATACGGCACGGCTGACGTGGCGCAGGCCAGCCTGCACCGCACGCAGGGGGCAGGCTGATGCCAGGGTCATTCAGAAAGCACCTCTCCGCCGCCGGCACGGCCTCGGTTCTGGCCGTGGCCGCCGCGCCCGCCACGTTTGCCGCCATCAATACCGCCGGGATTATCGCCAGCGCGGTGACGCAGGACTGTATCAGCTGGCGCGTGAGTGGCGTCTGTTACTGGCTGATGTGTACGCCCTTTGGCTGCTCGGTCAAAACTTCGGTTAAGGTGACGCACTACATCCCCGAGGTGGTGGTATCGACCTACACCGGACCGGGCGGCAATCCCTGGCATGAAATGGCCTTTATGAGCGGGGCTGCCGGCGTGGTTGACGGCGGGCTGACCAGCGGCGCGGCCGCCGGCGGAGGGAATGCCGCCGACATCAAGGACGCAGGGCGTCGTCAGTCAAACATCAAATTTAAATACGCAGACGCCATCGGGCATCCGGCGACCTCCCTGATTGGCGGCAGCATCGCCGGCTACTCCTGCGACACCGCTGCCCGGGCATTTAACCCCTACTTCCTCAGCACCCTCGATTCGCTTATGTGGCGCACGGGCCTGCCGGAATCGCTTTATCCGGAGGCGCTTATTCCCGGACAGCGCGAGCTGGGCAGCCAGGCCGCCGCCAACATGTGGGGCAACCTCTATCCACGATCGGGCTTCGTCAGCCAGACGGACGATGACAAGGCTTCCGCCGTCGTCGCCCAGCGCGTGGCCGACATCATCACCCGATCCGGGCAGATCCACGTTTATCAGCAGCTGAAGGGCACCCGTAAGCCGGGCTACTGGCCGCCGGGCGAGGTGAAAGAAAACACCGGCACGGCTAACCATAAATGGCAGCGTCTGTCGCCCACGCTGTCGGCTACCTGTGCCGTATTCCCCGACGGCGCCTATCCCACGGCGCAGGACGGCAACGAAGCCTATGCCCTTTGGCAGCCCTACAGCTGCTGCAAACGTCGCGGCCAGACCTTTCTGTATGCAACCAATTTTTAAGAGGCAACCATGAACACAACCACACTGAGGCCAGCGTTTCTTGCTGTCCTGGTCAGCATATCGATCGGCATGGCACAGGCTGATGACGATAACCGGTCCGGCGCATTTGGCATTTCACTGCCGTCGGTCAACGACAGTGCGTTCGGCTACGGCAAAAACGTCAGCGGCGCGGTATCTGACAAGCTCTATTACACCCTCGGCGGAGGCTCCGTAATTTCCCAGCCAGCCACGCGCAGCAGCATGCGCAAACTGGGAATGGATTTAGGCTGGAGCAGTGACCTGATGTGCGGCAATTTCGATCTTAAAACTACAGTGGGTAACCAGCTGAACGGCGTGACCAGCGGCTATAAAAACCTGATGAGCGACGTTATTCAGGGGGCCACCGGCGCGGTCGCCAGCCTGCCGGCCATGGTAATACAGCGCGCCAATCCGGGCCTGTACGACATGCTGACCAATGGCGTGCTGCAGGGAAGCGTTGCATTTGATAAGGCCCAGCTTAACTGTCAGAACATGTCCAAACGCATGATGAACTTTGCTGGCAACAACAAGTGGAACCAGAGCGCAGTCATGGATGAGTATAAATCGCTTGTCAACAGTGGCGATGCCGACGCGGTACGCGTTAACAACGCCTCTGAAAAGCTGCAGGGCAAGTCCGGACAGAACTGGATAGGTGGACAGAAGCGCGGCGGGCAAAATCAGCCGGCCATTCGTCCTACGCACGATCTGGCCGCCGCCGGCTACAACATGATGAACAGCCAGCCCGTGTTAAGCAACACGCCAATCAGCAACAGCAGCTGCAACGGCGGTGCGTGCGCAAAATATGGCAGCGCAGAAGAGGCGGCAAAAGCCGTGGTCCAGGTGGTTGGCGACAGCTCACTGCGTACCTGCGCTGATGCATCCCAGTGCACCAGTGGCGATGACGAACAACAGCCGGGAGCCACTCAGGCCGGCACCGGCTTTGCCCCCATTCTTGAGGAAACAACAAAAGAGAATACGGATCAGCTTGTGAAACTGGTTAACGGATCTGAGCCGCCCAACGCCACCAACCTGGCGAAGCTTAAAACCGGCAGCCTGCCAATCACAGCCGGCGTCATCAGGGCGCTGCAGCGTGATCCTGACAATGCCGCACTCACAGCCCGGCTTGCGGGCGAGCTGGCAATGGCTGATACGGTAGAAACGGCGCTGATTATGCGCCGTATGATCGTCACCGGCATGTCAGAGCCGAACGCCGCCTCCCAGACAGCCGCCATTGAAGAAGGCGACCGCCGGGTAACTGCCATCGACAGGGAAATTACCGCGCTGCGTAACGAAATGGAGCTCAAACGCGAGCTGTCCCGCAACTCCGTGCTGACCATTATCGAGCGCGAAAATGGCCGCGTAAACAGCAACCCGCAGACCCAAAGCGATGACAACACTGACAGCCGCATGAACCGCTTGGCGGTGCCTGAGACTGAAAGCAAATGAGCGAGGCCCGCACCATGAAACCTGTAAAGGAGGCGCGCCGCGCCTCGTTTTTCCGTCGTCATCCCGTTCTGCAGCGCACGCTGATTATTGCCGGCACGCTGCTGGTTCTGATGCTGGGCGCGATGGTTATGGCAGACAGTGTGATCAAAAATCCTGACCAGGCGGCCGCCTTCAGCAAGTGGATGGAACAGGCGAAATACGGCTGGATGATGTGGCGCCTGACGATATACGGCGCCCTGACGTGGGGATTTTTGAAAATCCTGCGCGCGCCGGGCTTCAGGTCGCAGTACCGGCAGCCGCTTATGCGGATTGCCGCCGTCAGCGTTATTTTTGCTCTGGTGTGTGAACTGGTGCTGCTCAGCGGCACGGGAGCGTCATAATGCTGACTAACAGTTACCTGGAGTATTTTCTGACCCTGCTCGGCTGGGTCATTAATAACGGCCTGTGGAATATCCTGCTCAGTACCGGCCTTTTTGCCGCCCCGGTGGCCTTTCGTCTTATCGGCATCTGGCTGAAGGTCCGGGAGGAAGGTGAAGATGAGGGAAACAAGGGCGCACTGTCCATTCCCCGGATGGAGCACGCCATTTACACCTCCTTTCTGGTCATAATTGCCTGCTGCATGCCGCTGATGAACGTGGACATGAGCACCATCAAATATGATGCCTCCCGCGCGCAGACGTGTGGCACCTGGACTCCCAAGGCGCCGGACGACACCGGCTATTCGCCCGTGATCTCCAGCCTGAACGACCAGACGGCCGCCGCTCCCGTGTGGTGGTATCTGATGCACAAGCTGGCAAAGGGTATTACTCAGGCGTCCGTCGCCACTATTCCCTGCCGTCCTGACATGCGCCAGATCCGCTTTGAGGTGCAGCATACGCGCATAAATAACAAGGGGCTCGCCGAGGAGCTGCAGGATTTCACCAACGACTGCTATTCCCTGGCACTGTACATGTGGAAGCGCGAGGATCAGGGGCAGACGAAGGATAAATCCACCCTGCGCGACATTGAGTGGATTGGCAGTAAGACGTTTCTTGGCAGCTATTACGGCAGCCTGCAGTCAAAAACGCCCCGCGCCGCATTTCCGTGGAGCGAAAGCCGGGACAGCGGACGGCCGGACACCGGCCGGGGCGGCTATCCGACCTGCAGCGAATGGTGGAGCAAGGCCGAAACCGGCCTTCAGGCCCGCGTCGTGGACCAGGCTGATCCGAGCTTATGGACCCGCCTCTCGGCGGCCATGACCATGATCGGCGGCAATGCGACCGACTACCGGGAGGCCGTAATACGCCGCCTGGTGAGCCCGGAAAGCCTGACGGTTTCACAGGGCGGCCACGTCTATGCCGGCTACGGCGGCAATGCGGATTTCACCCTGGATAACTCGGTGTCGCGCGTCGCGGCGATCGGCGGAACCGCGCTGGGAAGCGTCGCGGCATTTCCGGCGTTTGACGCCATGCGGCAGGCGTTGCCTATGGTTCAGGCCGTACTGCTAATGGCCGTGGTGGTGGTTCTGCCGCTTATTCTGGCCTTCTCAGCATATGAGATTAAGACGGTTATCACGCTGACGTTTGTGGTATTCGCTCTGAACTTCCTGACGTTCTGGTGGGAGCTGGCGCGCTGGCTGGACAGCTGGCTGCTGACGGCGCTCTACAGCTCGGACACGCACAGCAGCTTCAACATGGCCGGCTTCCAGAATAGTTCGGATGATCTGATCATGAACTTCGTGATGGCAACCATGTTTCTGGTGCTGCCGGCGTTCTGGATGGGTGCGCTTTCATGGGCAGGTATCAGAGTGGGTGGTGCACTCGATGGCGCACTCAGAAACGGAACTTCGCAAGTACAGCAAGCAGGAGGTAGTGCAGCTGAATTAGCAAAAAAAGCAGTTAAGCTCTAAAAAATTGATCACAAGCGGCAAGGATGCTGCTCTTAGTCATCTTCATCATCTAAATCCAGCCGTGACGATGTGACATTTGCGCTTTCAGGACCACTGTACATACCAAACCCTTCATTGCCATCACGATATTGGTGTCCAGCTAAAGGCTCAGAAGTATCAGAATCTTCAGAGCTTGCAATGATGATGTTACTTAACATGTAAATAAAAACGCAGCTCAAAAGCACGATAGTGCCTAAAACCAGCCCGCTCATAAGTACTAATATGGCTAATATGATTCCGATAAGAGGTACAGGCAGGCGTCCTATAAAAGACGGCATGCCGTGCCGCACAGTCCAACTTACTGAAGCTGAATTGAGAGTTTTGGCCGTTCTGGAAACGCTCTTATAGAATGCAGCCGCCTTAGCTCCTCTTTTAAATGCTGTTTTGTTCACTCTCACCCCCCTGTCCTTCCGGATCACTGTTAATGAGATGGCGCTGCGTAATCCTAATCACCTGACGCTCTGAGATGCCGCATATTGAAGCTGTCTCCCTGATGCTCATCCCGTTTTGCAGACGCAACTTAATGACATTCTGATGCATCTGAAGATTCGGCTGACGACCTTTGAATTTTCCGCTCTCTACTGCCTTAACTATTCCTTCGCTCTGCCGGCGACGTCTGTCCTGATAGTCTTTGCGTGCAATAGCTGCAAGCATATCCAGCATCATTGCATTTATAGCGCGCAACATGGCGGCCGTGAATTCGTCTCCGCGATGGTTCTCGAACGCGATATAACTTGTGGGCAGGTCCAGGCTGATGATCGACAGGCTTTTACTGCTTATAAGCTCTTTAAGTGTTTTCCAGCCATCATCATCAAGGCGGGATAAGCGATCAACCTGTTCAATCAGTATCGCATCACCCGGAGCCGCGTTCTCAAGCAGTCGCATCAGCTCAGGTCGCCTCAGTGACGCGCCAGATACATTCTCAACGTACCAACTGGCAATCCGGTGTCCACGTTCGGCAACAAACTGCTGAAGACGATTTCTGGCGCGGTCAGCGTCCTGCTCTCGCGTGGAAGCACGCAGATAAGCAAAAATGTACATTTTTTACCCCTAAATGACTTTTAGGTTATGACTAAAGATAGTATGACTTTTATATCATGACTTAAAGGTAAAAACGCCTATTTTTAGGGGGTGACATTTGGGTATACTCAAATGTCATTCATAAATGACAAAAAAACCGCCCCATGTGGGCGGTTTTCCGGTGGAAGCAAGTTAGCGCTTGGTTCCACATGCTGCAGAGGCATTAAAACTACATATTAGTAAAAACAAGTTAGCGCTTGATTTCACTTGCAGCTTATATGCTCTAACTGCAGTAGGTACTACTAGGACCGTGAATTCAACAACACAATTGTTGAACAAATTGACGCCAACGTCAAGTATTGGAAAGCTTCCCACATGTTGAGCAAGTTCTGACGATCCCAATGCCTAACCATAAATTTGATTTGTATGTTAGAGGAAGAATCGTATAATCCGCCTGTTACTTGTATTCACTCAACAGAGAAGTTGAATAAAGCAGCTCAGCCAGGGTTAAACTTGAACATGCTGATATAACAGCAAATTCAGTAACCATCGTTATGTTAACCGAGACAACTATAGTGCGACCTAGTCGTATCGTTCATGAAGATTGAGCAGGAGCAACAAGTTCGATTCTTTATGGAAACTATCATGTCACCAACTAAGAGGATGCCAGCATGTGTAATTCATTTTGTGCAGCCCCTCTTAGCGAGGGGCTAGCACGCTAATTTAAGCGCATCATCGGTGGACGACGACGATCACCGATTGATGAATACGATAAAATACCGGGTGATTTGCGCCTTTAGCGAGGTGAGTGGGGGTTAAGTGATGAACCCACTTTCTGAGCTGGGACTGTGAATTCAACAATCTGGTCTTCCCTGATTGGGTGTCCCCTACACACTTACTGACGGCAGCTCGCCTAACCCGCGAGGTAAGTAAGATGAGTAAGAAGAAGAGTAATGTTAGTAAGGTGAAAAACGGCGCAGTTGCAGTATTGGTAAGTTTGATGCTGCATGTCGTGGGGCAATCTCCGGAACCAGGAAAGCCAGAAATGAGCTTTACTGGAAACCAGCTTTTCCATGTGACCGTCATTAACGGAAACGTGATAAACGGCAATGTGACGATGACATCTCCCCCTCCTCTAGCGAAGTAGAAGTAAAGGCGAAGCCCCCGTTGAGGGGGCTTTTCCATTTCATGACGAAAATACTGCAATTGTCCTTTCTAACTCAATTCAAACTGCAAAAGCTCTGATATGACTCATTTGTCTATCTAGGCTTTCAATATCTACTCGTTTTAGTGAACTATAATGGTACTGCCGTGAACTATAAATTATAACTATACCATTGAATAGAAAGAATTTTTTCAACCTCTTATTCTAGAAAGAGGTTACTAAAAAGACTTACAGTCTTTTTAGTAACCCGGCATACTCGTTAAAAATCGAAATGCACATTAACGAGGATGTGGCTATGTCATTAGAAAATAAGGTAAAGTTGTTAGAGCGCGTAGCAAAAATTTCCGACAAACTGACTAGGCTCTCGCTATCGCTTGCCGTTCTATTACTTGTTTACTACGTTGTACTGGGGCAATGATATGACACCTCTATGGAAACCAATGCCGTATTATGTGATGCGTGATCTTTGTTTTTTAAAAAACTTAAAAAGAAATAAAGTATCGACAGGAGTCTCAGCTTTAAAAATATTCATTCTGATTTGTTTAAAATCTGAAAAAAATGAACAGGGCATTTATAGTTCGTCACTTACATACGATCAAATAAATGAATACTGCTCATTGAGCAGAAAACTTATTAGTGAAGGTCTTAAGTGCCTTGAGACAAATAAAGTTATTGAGATTCTTGGGGATAGAAAAAAAACATATGTCTTATTAAACTGTAGAAAAAATGAAGGCCAGTTATCTTTATCACGATTTAATACTTCAAATGGACATTGGTGCAAACTTCCATATAGAAGCTTTATCAATGAGCATGGAGATATAATACCTTTTAAATCAATAGGTAATAGAAATTTAGTTGAGTTAAATGCTCTAAAGATTTACCTGTATGTACTTATGGTACGTTCTGGCGGAAAAGCACACTCTACGGTAACTTTAAAAACTATTAAATCTAGGCTAAATTTATCGTATCAAGAGATCATGATAGCGATTCCATTCCTTAATACGGTGGGATTTCTTGAAAAAGTAAATATTGGTCCTAACTCTATAGGGCACTATGAAGAAACTTTCTCGATCATGTTCCTTGTGTATGGTTGGGAGAGTTTAGAATGGAGGCCTCACTATATTTCAAATGATGATGATGACTGGAAAAATGATCTATTTGATAAAATCCTCTAATATATTTCACCGGCATCACTTGGAATTATTGCTAATGCTAAATTCAGTTTAACTTATTGATTTTCAAATCTTTTATATTCTTCATGGCTATCTGAAAGACGCGGGATATCAATATTTGATAGGAGTAGAACATGCCGGTATCCTTCAAAAATTTTCCAGTGAAGTTCCTCCAAATTCTCTAGCATTATTTGACAACCTTCTTCACTTAATCGTCTAAAACCATGCCTACGATAAAAGTTATGAGAAAGATCATTTCTTGCTTCTTTAGCTTTTTCAATGAGGACGCAGTTTTCTTCGTTTATAACACCTAAACTCTTTAATCTTTTAATTAGTTTTTCAAGCGTAAATCTATCAATTAATTCGAACTCTTTTCTCATGTCATCAACACATTGTCCGCTTTTAAAACCATAATCTAAACACACATTAACTAATTCAACCTCCAGCAGCTGCGCTGCTTCAGATGCTTGACCAAACTTCCTGTAAACATTATCTAAAGTTGTCATTTTATTATCGCTACCTGTCTTTGAATAAAAAAAATTAATTTTGATGTGCTTTCTGGACTGGCTATAAGATACCAGATATTTGAGCAAGGATTGCTTCGAGCAAAGCATGGGTTGCTTCCTGCCGCTGAGTTCCGCCCAATATGTCAGGGTTAACGCTGCCAATAACCTGCATAATCTCAGCCATAGTAGTCTTCTCGTCAAGCAACTCGGTCAGCAGATACGGAATCCTTTCATCCTGCATGAACAGTGCATATGACCTGCCCCCAGGATTAAATACAAAAGTCAGTTAGTAATGTCGGATCCTTCACACTCAGAATTACCATTTCTCCAGCTCGCTGCAAATTCAGACGGCGTCTGATAATTCAGAGTGTACTGATTATCAGCCGAATAACGTAGCTATAGTAGAAACGTTGCCCCCTCCCCTACTCCCCTCTAAAGACCACACAAAATGAGCTCTCTCCTTAAAACTCACCCATACATTGATATGAAATACAGTCAGATATTTTCTACAAAATACCTATATATCAACAATATGAAAAAATTTGTGTATATACACGTGCATACACACTTAATCTTTCATGCATATACTTATGTATATACATTGACAATTAGCATAGTGCCTGTAATATGCATATACCTTTGTATATACATAGAGACTCCAAATGAAAAAGCCCTACATAATTTCTTTTGCAAACAGTAAAGGTGGCGTGGCTAAGACAACCAGCTGTATTGCTGTGGGTTGCGCACTGGCTGCTGCAGGTTATAAGACTCTGCTAGTTGACTTGGATCATCAGGGTAACCTTAGTGATGACGTTGGCCGAGGTGAGGAGGATTTTACAATCACCGATCTCTTTGAAGACCCCAAGTTTGATACAAACAAGCTGGTTTATACCGCTCTTGATGGTGAAACCGTTATTCAAAACCTAGATGTCATACCTGCCGACATTACCCTTGCTGTTGAGGCGCGTAGTGCCGAACGCTTTCGTCACCGTTTAAATATTCTGGACGAAGGACTAAGCAGACTTAAAACAACATACGATTTTATACTTATCGATCTTCGACCAGCTATCGACCTAAGTATTGAGAATGCTCTTCTTATAACCGATAAAATTGTCGTGCCTGTAGACATGGATCGCAGGGCTGTGAAAGGTATAGATGATTTATTCCAGGTGGTACGAGAAGTAAGACGTAACGAAGATTTTGTATATACACTTGTAAAGACAAAAGTTAACGAATCCCACTCAAAAATGAAAAAAGCTATTGATGGTTACATCAGTGATGCTGGTTACAGAGTAGCAAAAACTGAAATACGTCAGAGCGAACTTTTTAAGCAGGCTACCGAGGTTCATCGGCCAGTGATGATGTTTGCTAAAAACGAACGTCCTTACCGTGACTATAAAGCGCTAACACAAGAGCTTCTGCAGCAGATTGAGGAGGCTGAAAGTGGCAAGAAGTGATCGTATAGCTAAGGGTGTCACGCGTGTAACTGAGCGAAGAAATATTACTACTGGCAAACAAATGAATCTTCGGCTGACTGGCCTTGATGATGACGCTCTGTCGATGCTGGTTGAAAAAGTTCAGGAGAAATTGCCTCAAAAAAACATTACTCGTTCGCGAGTTCTCAGGGCAGCTTGTTATCTTGAAGACGATAAGTTCATTGAAAAGCTTGCTCAGCTACTTGTTGAAAACACATAATTTTAGTAGCGCAATGTATATACAAATGAATATACATTGCGCCACATCGATTTAGCTTCCTCACGTTAAGCAAAGAACAGGCAATCTCATCGAGCTCTCTTATGTATATACAGATGGGTATACTTAAATGCAGATTTATGCATATGCAAATGTATATACATAAAACCTAGTCAATTTAACTTCCTGACGTTAACTAAAGAACAGGCAATCTCATCGAGCTCTCTTATGTATATACAAATGGGTATACTTGAATGCAGATTTATGTATATGTATATGTATATACATAATAGAATTAAATACGATACAAATCTTGAAGTTAAAGCTCCTAGTGCATTAAACACTTTATTAGAATGATGTAACTAACATAAATGTGATCAGCTCCATCTTTATATAGCTAGGTGTATTATTTAGCGATGGGCAATTCCTTCAGGCTTGTTGTATATCTGGGCGACAGCATTTCTCTTTTCATCTGCCAGGGGTTATCAACTCCTTGCCCGGCAAACCAAACCTTCCCAAGCCCGGATTTATTGATTGTATCCAGAGCTGCCATCAAGGCATCCGCATTGGCTTTAGGCTGGTTTTCACTAAACATATCAAGCTGTGCGATTCCGGATTGGTAAAAATCACCTAACATGATGCCTGCTTTGGCATATCGATAACCATCACGCCATATGCTATCTAAGCCCCTGATAGCAAAACCCACGATGTCACGCGTATCACTGGTTGGATATTCACAGGTTAAGGATGAAGTATTAGCATACTGAGGTTCATCGCCATAGCGGCCAGTGGCTATAAAGACACTGATGTGCCTACATTTTGAACCCTGCTCTCGAATTTTTTCTGCCGCTCGGGTGGCATACGTTACAACCGCATGCTGCATGTCCTCCAGCCCAGTTATGCGCTGTCCAAATGACCTGGAGCATACAATCTGTTGTTTGGGTGGGGGAGCCTCTTCAAGAGCTATACAGGACTCTCCATTCAATTCTCGAACTGTACGCTCAAGAACGACGTTAAAATTTTTTCTTATCATCGTGGTGTTGCAATTAGCCAGATCCAGCACCTTGTTAATGCCCATGGCCTCCAGCCGTTTTCTGATACGCCCTCCGACACCCCAGACTTCATCTATGTCAACTATCGCCATCAGTTTGCGCTGACGTTCCGGGCATGAGAGATCAACCACGCCATTAGTTTTACTCCATTTCTTAGCCGCATGATTAGCCAGCTTAGCCAAGGTTTTTGTAGGCCCAAAACCAACGCCAATTACTAATCCGGTTTCTTTCTTAACACGGCTACGCATTTGAAGACCAAATTCCTCTAAAGGCATGTAACTGGCAATACCGGTACAGTCCAAAAAGCTTTCGTCGATCGAATAAATTTCCTGACCAGGTGCCATATCCCCAAGAATCGACATCATACGATTGCTCATATCGCCGTTTATGTGGAATACAGATTCAACAGCTTAATTAATAACCGCCTCAGAGCACACGTGCTTTAGGAATGTCTGACCAGCGCGTGGTCCAGGCAGGGCTAAGCATTTCACGCTTCATTTTCCATTCCATGCTAATCCCCTGTCCGGCAAACCACACATTTCCCAGTCCTGACTGGTTAATGCCGTCCAATACCTTCATCAGCTGTGCGCTGTTAGCCCGTGGCCGATTATCGTCAAACAGATTTAGCTGGCTTACGCCGTTCGGCGTGAAGTTATCAAGCATAATGCCGGCTTTCATGTACCGGCGCCCCTCAAGCCAGATACGATCGAGTGACCGCATCGCAGACTCAATGATGTCCCGCGTGTCCTGTGTTGGTAGTGTCAGCTTCTCACCGGTGCTGTTTCCGTAAAACATCTCACCGCTTGCATGTGGTGACGTCCGGATAAACACGCAGATGTTGCGAGAGTACTGACATTCCCCGCGCAGCTTTTCCGCTGCGCGTGCAGCATACTGACACAGTGCCTGCTGCATGGCTGTTTTTGTAGTAATGCGCTCTCCGAAGCTGCGGCTACAGACTATCTGCTGTTTTGCCGGCGGAAGCTCTTCCGGATAGATGGCGGCGTAAGCAGGATTCATTGGCAGCAGTGCCACCCTCGGGATCAGCTGCAGGCGCTTAACTGTGAACTCACCGCCAACCTCGGCAATGACGATGTCGCCATGCGTGGGTGGCTCCGCGCGATCGACCACCATAACATCACCGTCATAAAGCCCCAGCTCCTGCATGCTGTTGCCACTGGCCCGTACGAAGAATGTGGACGCCCGTCTGCGAATACAGAGTTCATTCAGGTCCAGCTCTTTCTCTACATAATCCTGAGCAGGGGAGGGAAAGCCGGCTGAGCAGGGATCTGCGTACAGCGGTACCTTTACCTTGGGGTCGTTTGCGGGAGGGGGCGGAATCCTACGCTAAGGCTTTGGCCAGCGATATTCTCCGGTGAGATTGATGTGTTCCCATCCGAGCGGCGAAACATGGGCCAAGAGATCGGGCGATAGCAGCTTTCCATCGCGTTTCTGGTTTGCAACGACCTCGCCGAGCTTCATGGTGTTCCAGAAGATGATGATGGCGGCGAGCAGATTCATGCCGGCGATGCGGTAATGCTGGCCTTCGGCGGAACGGTCGCGGATTTCACCGCGGCGGTGGAAGCTGATTGCCCGCTTCAGCGCATGATGAGCTTCGCCTTTGTTGAGCCCGATCTGGGCACGCCGTTGGAGTTCGGCATCCAGAATCCAGTCGATCATGAACAGGGTGCGCTCGACGCGACCGACTTCCCGCAGGGCTGTCGCGAGCTCGTTCTGCCGCGGATAGGAGGCGAGTTTCCGCAGAATCTGGCTTGGCGCGACGGTCCCGGCAGCAATGGTGGCGGCGATGCGCAGGATGTCGGGCCAATTGCGCTCGATCATGGCTTGGTTGACCTTTCCGCCGATCAACGCTCGCAGGTGCGCCGGGGCGGCCGACGGATTGAACGCGTAGAGCCGTTTGGATGGCAGGTCGCGGATGCGCGGAGCGAACCGGTAGCCGAGAATGGCACATGCGGCAAAGACGTGATCGGTGAAGCCGCCCGTGTCGGTGAACTGCTCGCGGATATGGCGTCCAGCATCGTTCATCAGCAGGCCATCGAGGATGTAAGGCGCTTCGCTTGCCGTTGCAGGAATCACCTGGGTTGCGAACGGCGCATATTGGTCGGAGACGTGGCTATAGGCTTTCAGGCCCGGGGTATTGCCATATTTCGCGTTGACCAGGTTCATGGCCTCACCTTGCTCTGTAGCGACGAAGAACTGTCCGTCGCTCGAAGCCGACGTGCCCATGCCCCAGAACCGGGCCATGGGTAACGCTGCCTGTGCCTCGACCACCATGGCCAGCGCCCGGTCATAGGCTTCGCCCTCGACATGCCACCGTCCAATGCGGATCAATTCCCAGAAGGTGTGGGTGTTTGTCGCATCCGCCATTTTGCGCAAGCCGAGGTTGATCCCTTCCGCCAAGATAACGTTCATTAGCCCGATCCGGTCAGCGCAGGGTGCTCCTGTGCGCAGATGGGTGAACGCTTCGGTGAAGCCGGTCGCCGCATCCACCTCCAGCAGGAGATCGGTGATGCGCGTGGGCGGGATCTGCTTGTAGAGATCGAGCACCAGATCTTCGGCGCCTGTCGGCGCGGCGGCTTCGAGTTTCTCGATATGCAGAACGCCGTTTTCAATCGACCCGCCCGGGATCGTGCCTGCGCGAGCGGCACGGCCAAGCTCGCGCAACCGCATGTCGAGGCGAGCTTGCCGGTCTGCCAGCCATTCCTCCGGCCGCAATGGCACAGCGAGACGACCGCCTTCCGCGATGGATTGTGCCGGAACGAGTGCGTGTTTCAGATCGCCATAGCGCCGGGACCTAGTAAGCCAGACATCTCCGGAGCGGAACGCATCGCGCAGATGGAACAGCACCGCGATCTCCCATAGGCGAGCGTCGCCAGCCCTCTGGGCCCGAAGGTGGCGATGCCATTTCGAGCTGGGCCGCAAGAAGCTGGTCATCGCGGCATCGTTCAAACCGGTACGAAGGGCCGTCACCGCTTCCAGAAGCGGCAGTGCAACGGGCGCAGCTCGCAGATCGAGCAGGCGCAACATGCGTGGAGCGTATCGGCGGAAGCGGTGATAACCGTCGAGCACATGATTGAGCGGATCGTCGGCCATGGTGGCGGTCAGCCTGGTTGCCATTGCAACAAGGGTTTTTAAGCCGTCCCACCCTGACCCACTCGCGATGACATCGCCCAGCGGCTGGCCATCATCCTGTGCATCGACCAGGGCGCCCCCGATCTCGGCGAAGGATTTCAGGGTGTCACGCACCACCCCCGCTTCGTCTGCGACCTTTGCATGGCAAATACGCTCCGAAGCACGGTAGAGACGGCCGACGATCCGGTCGTGGGTTTCGACCACTGCGTCGGCCAACATCGCCTGCCATTCCGAGACGCAAACAGCCAAGATCGCAAGCCGCCTGTCCTCCGGGAGATCGCGCATGCCGTCGGCATAATACCGTTCACCCTGCCTGCGCAGACGAGTCACCCGATGGGCAGGAACGCCGGCAAGCAGATCCTCGGGGAGATCGATGCGTTGCAGATATTCGAGCCGGTCGAGCAGCCGGTTGGCCGACGAAGAGTTCGAGCCAGGCTCGAACTGGCGCAGCCACACAAAACGGGTCACCCGATCATCAGCCGTCTCCTCGAGCAATGCCAGCAACTGTTCTCGGATCGACATAGGCAGCCGACTGGCGATCCTCGTCTCGATGCGTCGCTCGGCATCGACGAGAGCCGCGGCACAAAGCCGCTCGATCGTGGATGTCGCGGGAAGGACAGTGCGGGTGCGTCGGCACTCGGCTACGAAGCGACGGGCGATATCCTCGTTCGACACCGCCATCTCGGCTTCTCGGAACAACCATTCCTTCAGCTCGCTCGCACCACGTCCGGAGAAGGTGCGGAAGCCGTAGAGCCCCCGTAACTCGGCAAGATGCTCGTGCCGTGTTTCCTCGCGGGCAGCATAGTCTACGAGATCGTCGGCACCCAGGCCAAGCTGCGCTCCGATAAATTCGATGACCTCTGCAGGGATCAGTTCGCCTGGAGCCAGCACCCGGCCGGGATAGCGCAGGACACACAATTGCAGGGCGAAGCCGAACCTGTTGTGAGCGCGCCGACGCAGCCTGATATGCCCAAGGTCTTCATCACTCAGCGTATAGTGCTTGAGCAAATCCGTCTGTGAAGTCGGCAAGCGCAACAGCGCGTCTTTCTGCCGATCGGTTAGAGTGACGCGACGCGGCATACATGTTCCTTTTTCAAAATCTGATAGCGTTCAAGACGCTTTGTTTATGAAGCTGGTTGAGATACATTTCCAGAGGTCAATGCAATCGTGGCCGAAGCGCCGCCTCAAACCAACGTTTGTGATACATGCTGATCGGATATGCCCGCGTCTCCAAAGCCGATGGCTCGCAGTCTCTCGACCTGCAGCACGACGCCTTGCGCGCCGCAGGTGTCGAACGGGACAATATCTATGAGGCACTGTTGCAAAGTTAGCGATGAGGCAGCCTTTTGTCTTATTCAAAGGCCTTACATTTCAAAAACTCTGCTTACCAGGCGCATTTCGCCCAGGGGATCACCATAATAAAATGCTGAGGCCTGGCCTTTGCGTAGTGCACGCATCACCTCAATACCTTTGATGGTGGCGTAAGCCGTCTTCATGGATTTAAATCCCAGCGTGGCGCCGATTATCCGTTTCAGTTTGCCATGATCGCATTCAATCACGTTGTTCCGGTACTTAATCTGTCGGTGTTCAACGTCAGACGGGCACCGGCCTTCGCGTTTGAGCAGAGCAAGCGCGCGACCATAGGCGGGCGCTTTATCCGTGTTGATGAATCGCGGGATCTGCCACTTCTTCACGTTGTTGAGGATTTTACCCAGAAACCGGTATGCAGCTTTGCTGTTACGACGGGAGGAGAGATAAAAATCGACAGTGCGGCCCCGGCTGTCGACGGCCCGGTACAGATACGCCCAGCGGCCATTGACCTTCACGTAGGTTTCATCCATGTGCCACGGGCAAAGATCGGAAGGGTTACGCCAGTACCAGCGCAGCCGTTTTTCCATTTCAGGCGCATAACGCTGAACCCAGCGGTAAATCGTGGAGTGATCGACATTCACTCCGCGTTCAGCCAGCATCTCCTGCAGCTCACGGTAACTGATGCCGTATTTGCAGTACCAGCGTACGGCCCACAGAATGATGTCACGCTGAAAATGCCGGCCTTTGAATGGGTTCATGTGCAGCTCCATCAGCAAAAGGGGATGATAAGTTTATCACCACCGACTATTTGCAACAGTGCCAACAATGTGTCCGGTCGCTACCAGATGGACTTTGTGGGCGGAGGATTGCACCAGACGCTTCAGCGCAGCGTCGTACGATGAATCGGAAGGCCCGGTAAGCAATTGAAGAACCGCTGACCACCTCCCATCCGACAATGCAAGGGTGCCCCGCTCCCAGCGCGACACGGTTGCCTGATCCACACCCATTAATTCAGCTAGGTGACTTTGCTTCATATGACGAAGCAACCGCGCCCTCCGCACCTGCCGCCCCCTGTCATTCGTCAACATTCTTCAGCACCTCAATGTCGTTCGTAGTGAGCCTCATTTTTTCAAGACCGCCGATGATGAGAGCCAGGCCTCGCTCGAATGCCGCGTCCGGACCGCCTTCGTAGACGATTTTCATCGCGCTCTGTAGGCGCGCCGGCATCGTAGACGCTGAGGTGGTCAACTGATCTTCGCCCCGCTCCTCGGCGTCTGCCTCGCTAGCTTGCTGCTCAAGAACAGCGCCGACGGTGAAGTAGCTGATTGCCATCAACGCATAGGTCGCGTCACCTGCCGAAAAGCCAGCATCGCAAAGGAAGCGAAGCTGCGCGTCGGCTTTTTCCATCTGCGGCGCGGCTGGCCGCGTCCCGGCATGAATACGCGCGCCATCGCGATAAGCGAGCAACGCCCGTCGAAAACTGCATGCATTGCCCTTCAGGAACGAACGCCAGTCGTCGTCATCCCTTGGCGTCGAATGCGTGTGATTTATCGTCAGCATGGCTTCGGCAAGTGCGTCGAGCAACGCACGCTTGTTCTTGAAATGCCAGTAGAGCGCTGGCTGTTGCACCCCGAGGCGCTCAGCCAGTCGGCGCGTCGTTAGACCTTCCATGCCCACGTCGTTAAGCAGTTCGAGCGCGGTTCGGATCACGGCCTCGCGTTGGAGCTTGTTCATTCGCGAATTCTCATGTTTGACAGCTTATCATCGATAAGCTTTAATGCGGTAGTTTATCACAGTTAAATTGCTAACGCAGTCAGGCACCGTGTATGAAATCTAACAATGCGCTCATCGTCATCCTCGGCACCGTCACCCTGGATGCTGTAGGCATAGGCTTGGTTATGCCGGTACTGCCGGGCCTCTTGCGGGATATCGTCCATTCCGACAGCATCGCCAGTCACTATGGCGTGCTGCTAGCGCTATATGCGTTGATGCAATTTCTATGCGCACCCGTTCTCGGAGCACTGTCCGACCGCTTTGGCCGCCGCCCAGTCCTGCTCGCTTCGCTACTTGGAGCCACTATCGACTACGCGATCATGGCGACCACACCCGTCCTGTGGATCCTCTACGCCGGACGCATCGTGGCCGGCATCACCGGCGCCACAGGTGCGGTTGCTGGCGCCTATATCGCCGACATCACCGATGGGGAAGATCGGGCTCGCCACTTCGGGCTCATGAGCGCTTGTTTCGGCGTGGGTATGGTGGCAGGCCCCGTGGCCGGGGGACTGTTGGGCGCCATCTCCTTGCATGCACCATTCCTTGCGGCGGCGGTGCTCAACGGCCTCAACCTACTACTGGGCTGCTTCCTAATGCAGGAGTCGCATAAGGGAGAGCGTCGACCGATGCCCTTGAGAGCCTTCAACCCAGTCAGCTCCTTCCGGTGGGCGCGGGGCATGACTATCGTCGCCGCACTTATGACTGTCTTCTTTATCATGCAACTCGTAGGACAGGTGCCGGCAGCGCTCTGGGTCATTTTCGGCGAGGACCGCTTTCGCTGGAGCGCGACGATGATCGGCCTGTCGCTTGCGGTATTCGGAATCTTGCACGCCCTCGCTCAAGCCTTCGTCACTGGTCCCGCCACCAAACGTTTCGGCGAGAAGCAGGCCATTATCGCCGGCATGGCGGCCGACGCGCTGGGCTACGTCTTGCTGGCGTTCGCGACGCGAGGCTGGATGGCCTTCCCCATTATGATTCTTCTCGCTTCCGGCGGCATCGGGATGCCCGCGTTGCAGGCCATGCTGTCCAGGCAGGTAGATGACGACCATCAGGGACAGCTTCAAGGATCGCTCGCGGCTCTTACCAGCCTAACTTCGATCATTGGACCGCTGATCGTCACGGCGATTTATGCCGCCTCGGCGAGCACATGGAACGGGTTGGCATGGATTGTAGGCGCCGCCCTATACCTTGTCTGCCTCCCCGCGTTGCGTCGGGCCACCTCGACCTGAATGGAAGCCGGCGGCACCTCGCTAACGGATTCACCACTCCAAGAATTGGAGCCAATCAATTCTTGCGGAGAACTGTGAATGCGCAAACCAACCCTTGGCAGAACATATCCATCGCGTCCGCCATCTCCAGCAGCCGCACGCGGCGCATCTCGGGCAGCGTTGGGTCCTGGCCACGGGTGCGCATGATCGTGCTCCTGTCGTTGAGGACCCGGCTAGGCTGGCGGGGTTGCCTTACTGGTTAGCAGAATGAATCACCGATACGCGAGCGAACGTGAAGCGACTGCTGCTGCAAAACGTCTGCGACCTGAGCAACAACATGAATGGTCTTCGGTTTCCGTGTTTCGTAAAGTCTGGAAACGCGGAAGTCCCCTACGTGCTGCTGAAGTTGCCCGCAACAGAGAGTGGAACCAACCGGTGATACCACGATACTATGACTGAGAGTCAACGCCATGAGCGGCCTCATTTCTTATTCTGAGTTACAACGGCACTGTTGCAAAGTTAGCGATGAGGCAGCCTTTTGTCTTATTCAAAGGCCTTACATTTCAAAAACTCTGCTTACCAGGCGCATTTCGCCCAGGGGATCACCATAATAAAATGCTGAGGCCTGGCCTTTGCGTAGTGCACGCATCACCTCAATACCTTTGATGGTGGCGTAAGCCGTCTTCATGGATTTAAATCCCAGCGTGGCGCCGATTATCCGTTTCAGTTTGCCATGATCGCATTCAATCACGTTGTTCCGGTACTTAATCTGTCGGTGTTCAACGTCAGACGGGCACCGGCCTTCGCGTTTGAGCAGAGCAAGCGCGCGACCATAGGCGGGCGCTTTATCCGTGTTGATGAATCGCGGGATCTGCCACTTCTTCACGTTGTTGAGGATTTTACCCAGAAACCGGTATGCAGCTTTGCTGTTACGACGGGAGGAGAGATAAAAATCGACAGTGCGGCCCCGGCTGTCGACGGCCCGGTACAGATACGCCCAGCGGCCATTGACCTTCACGTAGGTTTCATCCATGTGCCACGGGCAAAGATCGGAAGGGTTACGCCAGTACCAGCGCAGCCGTTTTTCCATTTCAGGCGCATAACGCTGAACCCAGCGGTAAATCGTGGAGTGATCGACATTCACTCCGCGTTCAGCCAGCATCTCCTGCAGCTCACGGTAACTGATGCCGTATTTGCAGTACCAGCGTACGGCCCACAGAATGATGTCACGCTGAAAATGCCGGCCTTTGAATGGGTTCATGTGCAGCTCCATCAGCAAAAGGGGATGATAAGTTTATCACCACCGACTATTTGCAACAGTGCCATCTATGATGATCTTGCTTCCGGCGGTCGTGATGATCGCCCTGGCTTGACTGCCTGCCTCAAGTCATTGCGTGACGGCGATGTGCTGGTGGTCTGGAAGCTCGATCGCCTCGGACGATCGCTTGCCCATCTGGTCAACACGGTGAAGGAGCTGTCAGACCGCAAGATCGGCCTGCGGGTTCTGACTGGAAAGGGCGCTCAGATCGACACCACGACTGCGTCCGGTCGCATGGTGTTCGGAATCTTCGCCACCTTGGCCGAGTTCGAGCGGGATCTGATCCGAGAGCGCACCATGGCGGGTCTCGCCTCCGCGAGAGCGCGCGGTCGCAAGGGCGGACGAAAATTCGCGCTCACCAAAGCTCAGGTGCGTCTCGCGCAAGCCGCCATGGCCCAGCGCGATACTTCAGTTTCCGATCTCTGCAAGGAACTCGGCATCGAGCGCGTCACTCTCTACCGATATGTCGGTCCCAAAGGCGAGCTCAGAGACCATGGAAAGCATGTTCTCGGACTTACGTAGTGGACTTGCCTCGGTTTCGTTCCGGTCTTTTTGAGAGCATTATTTGTTATCAAGGAGACCATATATGTCATTAAAGCATAGTGATGAATTTAAGCGTGATGCAGTTCGCATAGCACTCACTAGTGGCTTAACACGCCGTCAAGTTGCGTCAGATTTAAGTATTGGGCTTTCCACGCTTGGGAAATGGATCGCATCAATTTCCGATGAAACTAAAATTCCTACCCAAGACACTGATCTTCTGCGTGAGAATGAACGTTTACGCAAAGAGAACCGTATCCTTCGGGAGGAGAGGGAGATATTAAAAAAGGCAGCAATATTTTTCGCAGTACAAAAGCTGTGAGATTTCAGTTTATTACGGATTACCGTGGCTCTCTCTCACGTTCACGCATATGTCGTTTGATGGGCGTAACAGATCGTGGTTTACGTGCATGGAAACGCCGTCCTCCATCACTGCGCCAGCGTCGTGATCTTATACTTCTAGCGCATATACGTGAGCAGCATCGGTTGTGTTTGGGGAGCTATGGTAGGCCGCGTATGACAGAAGAGTTGAAAGCGCTGGGCCTGCAGGTTGGGCAGCGTCGGGTTGGACGTTTGATGCGCCAGAATAACATTACAGTTGTTCGAACGCGTAAATTCAAACGGACAACGGATAGTCATCATACCTTCAACATTGCACCGAACCTATTAAAACAAGACTTTAGCGCAAGCGCACCCAACCAGAAATGGGCAGGCGATATCACTTATGTTTGGACCAGAGAAGGATGGGTCTATCTTGCTGTTATCCTTGACCTGTATTCCCGTCGCGTGATTGGCTGGGCAACAGGTGATCGATTAAAGCAGGATCTTGCATTAAGGGCACTGAATATGGCGTTGGCTTTACGCAAACCACCACCGGGTTGTATTCAACACACAGACCGTGGGAGCCAATATTGCGCTCATGAATATCAAAAGCTACTGCTCAAACATCAATTGCTGCCGTCCATGAGCGGGAAAGGCAATTGTTTTGATAACTCCGCAGTAGAAAGCTTCTTTAAATCATTAAAGGCTGAGTTGATTTGGCGCAGACACTGGCAAACAAGGCGAGATATTGAGATTGCAATCTTCGAATATATAAATGGCTTTTATAATCCACGCCGAAGACATTCAACACTCGGCTGGAAATCGCCGGTGGCATTTGAGAAAAAAGCCGCTTAAAATGAGAGATAGACCGGAACACAACCGGTGCAAGTCCATAGCAACTCGTTTCTTTTCGCAGGTTGAGCCACCTCCGCGCTTCATCAGAAAACTGAAGGAACCTCCATTGAATCGAACTAATATTTTTTTTGGTGAATCGCATTCTGACTGGTTGCCTGTCAGAGGCGGAGAATCTGGTGATTTTGTTTTTCGACGTGGTGACGGGCATGCCTTCGCGAAAATCGCACCTGCTTCCCGCCGCGGTGAGCTCGCTGGAGAGCGTGACCGCCTCATTTGGCTCAAAGGTCGAGGTGTGGCTTGCCCCGAGGTGATCAACTGGCAGGAGGAACAGGAGGGTGCATGCTTGGTGATAACGGCAATTCCGGGAGTACCGGCGGCTGATCTGTCTGGAGCGGATTTGCTCAAAGCGTGGCCGTCAATGGGGCAGCAACTTGGCGCTGTTCACAGCCTATCGGTTGATCAATGTCCGTTTGAGCGCAGGCTGTCGCGAATGTTCGGACGCGCCGTTGATGTGGTGTCCCGCAATGCCGTCAATCCCGACTTCTTACCGGACGAGGACAAGAGTACGCCGCAGCTCGATCTTTTGGCTCGTGTCGAACGAGAGCTACCGGTGCGGCTCGACCAAGAGCGCACCGATATGGTTGTTTGCCATGGTGATCCCTGCATGCCGAACTTCATGGTGGACCCTAAAACTCTTCAATGCACGGGTCTGATCGACCTTGGGCGGCTCGGAACAGCAGATCGCTATGCCGATTTGGCACTCATGATTGCTAACGCCGAAGAGAACTGGGCAGCGCCAGATGAAGCAGAGCGCGCCTTCGCTGTCCTATTCAATGTATTGGGGATCGAAGCCCCCGACCGCGAACGCCTTGCCTTCTATCTGCGATTGGACCCTCTGACTTGGGGTTGATGTTCATGCCGCCTGTTTTTCCTGCTCATTGGCACGTTTCGCAACCTGTTCTCATTGCGGACACCTTTTCCAGCCTCGTTTGGAAAGTTTCATTGCCAGACGGGACTCCTGCAATCGTCAAGGGATTGAAACCTATAGAAGACATTGCTGATGAACTGCGCGGGGCCGACTATCTGGTATGGCGCAATGGGAGGGGAGCAGTCCGGTTGCTCGGTCGTGAGAACAATCTGATGTTGCTCGAATATGCCGGGGAGCGAATGCTCTCTCACATCGTTGCCGAGCACGGCGACTACCAGGCGACCGAAATTGCAGCGGAACTAATGGCGAAGCTGTATGCCGCATCTGAGGAACCCCTGCCTTCTGCCCTTCTCCCGATCCGGGATCGCTTTGCAGCTTTGTTTCAGCGGGCGCGCGATGATCAAAACGCAGGTTGTCAAACTGACTACGTCCACGCGGCGATTATAGCCGATCAAATGATGAGCAATGCCTCGGAACTGCGTGGGCTACATGGCGATCTGCATCATGAAAACATCATGTTCTCCAGTCGCGGCTGGCTGGTGATAGATCCCGTCGGTCTGGTCGGTGAAGTGGGCTTTGGCGCCGCCAATATGTTCTACGATCCGGCTGACAGAGACGACCTTTGTCTCGATCCTAGACGCATTGCACAGATGGCGGACGCATTCTCTCGTGCGCTGGACGTCGATCCGCGTCGCCTGCTCGACCAGGCGTACGCTTATGGGTGCCTTTCCGCAGCTTGGAACGCGGATGGAGAAGAGGAGCAACGCGATCTAGCTATCGCGGCCGCGATCAAGCAGGTGCGACAGACGTCATACTAGATATCAAGCGACTTCTCCTATCCCCTGGGAACACATCAATCTTACCGGAGAATATCGTTGGCCAAAGCCTTAGCGTAGGATTTCGCCCTCTCCCGCAAACGACCCCACCTTTGGGGTAAAAATCGGCGGCCATAACAGTGTCAGACCCTGAGCGTAACAGACCGCTTTCATAACGCGGCGTCCCGGAGGTGCTGCCGTGTACGGATTAGAAAAAAAAATGTAAAGCACATAAAAATCCCCCTTTAAATTATACTGGTTATATGAACAGTATTATTGAGTCAGGAATTTCTGGCAAGAGGAAGCGAAACGGTTATGGCTAAAGCTGTTGTCAGAGCGCTGGAATTTTACCGAAATGCTGAGCTATGGCCGCTTTATATGCTCTGCCACTGCAGCCGGATTAGCAGGGTATAAAAGGCTTTCTTTTTGAGCGCAGCACTTTTATGGCGGGAAGAGGCTTGACCATTCAGTCCGCTTTAAATTATATTTCCATTATTCTGGAAATATAGATTTGGTGATGATGTGGACATACAAAATGCTGCGGCTGCTCTCAGGGAACTGGGACACGTGACGCGACTGGGAATTTACCGTGAACTGGTGAAAGCCGGGCCAGAAGGACTGCCCGTGGGTGACATCCAGAAAAGACTGGCTATTCCTGCCTCCACGCTCAGCCATCATCTTTCAGCGCTGATGTCCGCTGGACTCATAAGCCAGGAACGGCAGAGTCGTACCTTGTTCTGCAGACCTTGCTATGCGCAGCTTGAGCAGCTGATGGCTTTTCTCACTGAAGAGTGCTGCGCCGGTGGCAGTAGCTGCAGCCTGTCTGCCGAGATTTCCCATAAAGAGACTCCATTGTGAATAACGTGAATGATGCCCTGAACAATATCGATCTGACACTCCTGGATACGCCCCTTTCGGAAGAGAAATTAAAGGCCGAAGAGGTGGCGCATCCGCCCCGCATACTGATGCTCTACGGTTCGCTTCGGGAGCGCTCTTACAGCCGACTCACCACGGAAGAGGCCGCACGGCTGCTGACGGCCATGGGCGCGGAGGTGAAGTTATTCAATCCGTCCGGCCTGCCGCTGCCGGATGATGCACCTGAGACGCATCCGAAGGTCGCAGAGCTGCGCGAGCTGGTACTCTGGTCTGAAGGGATGGTCTGGTGCTCTCCTGAGCGTCACGGTGCCATGACCGGCATCATGAAGACGCAGATTGACTGGATACCGCTGACGTCCGGGGCGGTCCGGCCCTCGCAGGGGAAAACCCTTGCTGTCATGCAGGTCAGCGGAGGCTCACAGTCTTTCAACGCCGTAAACCAGATGCGTATTCTTGGGCGCTGGATGCGGATGATCACTATCCCGAACCAGTCATCCGTTGCAAAAGCCTGGGCCGAGTTTGATGAGGACGGCCGCATGAAGCCTTCTCCGTATTATGACCGCATAGTGGACGTCATGGAGGAACTGATGAAGTTCACCCTGCTGACGCGCGGTCGTAATGGTTATCTCACCGACCGCTACAGCGAAAGGAAGGAGAGTGCTGCGCAGCTCTCTGAGCGGGTAAACCAGCGCAGCATATAAAAAAGCCGGCATCTGCCGGCTTTTTCACATTTTTCCTGTCACAGCCAAGGGAAACATCAGTGGCTGACGCGATTCCCTTGCTCATCAATGACTGCTTCGCCGTCCTCTTTGGTAAACGCTCCCTTCTGCGGGTCCGGCAGTATGTCCAGAACCACTTCGGAGGGGCGGCAGAGCTTCGTTCCCAGCGGCGTCACCACCACCGGACGATTAATGAGGATCGGATGAGCCAGCATCGCATCGAGCAGTTCTTCATCGCTGAACCGGTCTTCAGCCAGGCCGAGCTGCTCGTAGGGATCGGTATTTTTACGCAGCAGGGCACGCACGCTAATGCCCATGTCCGTAATCAGCTTTTTCAGCTCGTCGCGCGACGGCGGTGTTTCCAGATACAGAATCACCGTGGGCTCGGTGCCGCTGTTGCGGATAAGCGCCAGGGTATTGCGGGACGTCCCGCAGGCCGGATTGTGATAAATGGTAATGTCAGTCATGAGCGTTACTCCATAAAGGCGCTGCACAGGCACAGCTCCGGGGTTAAGGTTAAACAGACAGGCGCAAGGCCAGCGCAGCCAGCGTCACAAACAGTACCGGCAGGGTCATCACGATGCCCACGCGGAAGTAGTAGCCCCAGCTGACGGTAATGTTTTTCTGTGCCAGGACGTGCAGCCACAGCAGGGTAGCGAGGCTACCGATAGGGGTGATTTTCGGACCGAGGTCGCAGCCGATGATGTTGGCGTAAATCATCGCCTCCTTCACCACGCCCTGAGCGGTGCTGCCGTCAATGGAGAGCGCGCCAACCAGCACGGTAGGCATGTTGTTCATGACTGATGAAAGCGCCGCCGTCAGAAAGCCGGTGCCGAGCGTTGCGCCCCAGACGCCATGCTCTGCAAACCGGTTCAGGGCGGCAGAAAGGTAATCAGTTAGCCCGGCATTGCGTAGTCCGTATACCACCAGGTACATGCCCAGCGAGAAGATAACGATCTGCCAGGGCGCACCTTTCAGTACCTTTCCGGTATCAATCACATTGCCTTTCCGGGCTACCAGCCAGAGAATAAACGCCGCCACCGCGGCCACAAGGCTGACCGGCACGCCGAGTGGTTCGAGGGCAAAGAAGCCGATCAGCAGCAGGATGAGAACAATCCAGCCGGTTTTAAAGGTACGCGCATCGCGAATGGCCTCACGCGGCGCCTTCAGCTTCGCCAGGTCGTAAGTGTCCGGGATGTCCCTGCGGAAAAACAGGTGCAGCATCACCAGCGTGGCGGCCACGGACGCGATATTCACCGGCACCATCACCGAGGCATACTCGCTGAAACCCAGTTTAAAGAAGTCTGCCGTGACGATGTTGACCAGGTTTGACACGATGAGCGGCAGGCTGGAGGTATCGGCGATAAACCCGGCCGCCATCACAAACGCCAGCGTGGCCCCGGGGCTGAAGCCCAGCGCCAGCAGCATGGCGATAACGATCGGCGTCAGAATTAGCGCGGCTCCGTCATTGGCAAACAGCGCCGCCACTGCCGCACCCAGCAGAACGATATACGTGAACAGCAGCCGGCCCCTGCCGCCTCCCCAGCGGGAAACGTGCAGCGCGGCCCATTCAAAAAAGCCGGACTCATCGAGCAGCAGGCTGATAATGATGACCGCAATAAACGTGGCCGTGGCGTTCCAGACAATCTGCCAGACCACCGGAATATCCCCGATTTGTACTACGCCGGTCAGCAACGCCAGCGCGGCGCCGATAACGGCACTCCAGCCAATACTGAGTCCTTTCGGCTGCCAGATAACCAGTACCAGCGTCAGAATAAAAATCGCACCCGCCAGAAACATACCCTCTCCTTCTTAATTATAACTGCCCGTTGAAGCGGGCTGCTAACTGTACCCTGTAAATATATGCGTTTAATCGAATGTGTTTAGATAAAATTTTTACATGCAGACAGCTTTGCCGTTGGTGGTTGCGTTATCACGCTCAGCCTGCTGACTGAGATGAAGAATTTCATCCCGCTGACACAGATATGCCTGCTCAATGACCGCTGCTGCCCACGCAGGCATGTGTGGCGATAACCGGTAATGGATCCACTTGCCGTCGCGCCTGTCGATAAGCAGTCCACTCTCTCTGAGCAGGGCCAGGTGCCGCGATATTTTTGGCTGTGTTTCTTTCAGGATAGATACAAGCTCGCAGACGCAAAGCTCCCCTTTTTCGCGCAACAACAGCACCAGGCTGAGCCGGGTTTCGTCAGAAAGATTCTTAAAAAGTTGCAGGGGCAGAAGTGACGGCATAATTTCTCCTTCGTGGCGGACAGCAACAAGTCTCGTCTGCTGCAGACGAAAGGTCAACTTTATATTTATAAATTCATATATGTTTTGACGTGCTTACAGGCTTTTCAGTACAGCTTAATGAGGGAATAGCGGTTAAACGATATCACACAGATTTTAACGGCAGCACACTTTCAGCTGCCTTAATGGTCGGGCATGACGAAGTAACATCACAAAAAAAGCCTGTTTCTTTAGTGAACCGTTCTACTTATGGCAGAAAGCAGCATCAGTAAGAGTGTCTTCCGGCCAGATGACCTGCAGTGATAACCGGCACGATATCCTCAGGCTCTTCTGCCTGCTCCAGTTCGCGCAGAATACCGCAGTCCCGTGTTGCCCGGTTGGCATTGCAGTGGCTGTGGAGCTCAAATAGTTGTTTTTCCAGTATATTCAGTTCACGAATACGGGCCTGAACGTGGTTCAGATGTTCATTTATCAGGGCATTAACCGTACCGCAGTCTGCGTCTGGCTGGCTGCGCGCCTGCAGCAACACCCGGATTTCTTCATGGGTCATATCGAGCGCCCGGCAGCGCCGGATAAACATAAGCCTTTCGAGATGTGCGCTATCGTAATGGCGGTAGTTATTAGTCTGGTCCCGCAATGCGGCCTGCAGAAGCCCCTCTCGCTCATAATAACGTACCGTCTCTACAGGACATCCCGCCTGGCGGGCCAGTTCACCAATTTTCATATCACACCTCTTCTGAGCTTGACCCTGTAGTTACATCAGGGTCTTTAATGCCAGTATACGTTATGAACGGGATAAAAAAATGAGTGACTGCTGCAGTAATAAAAAATGTGGATCAGCCGCAACCGGAGAGGAGGCGTCTGTTAAAAATACCGCCACTGCCCCGACTGAGGCTTCAGGGAAAATGCCACCAAAAACGACTCAGACCACACCGGCCTGTTGCAGCACCGGGAGCTGCTGCTCAACGGACGGACTGAGCCAGATGTCCGAACCGGTTGCAGAGCTTCCCCGCAACGATGACGTTCAGACGCGTCTGCGCATCATGCAGATGGACTGCCCGACGGAGGAGACGCTCCTCCGAAAAAAACTGGCAAAATTACCTGCCGTCAGCAATCTTGAATTCAATCTGATACAGAGGGTGCTTACCGTGACCCATACACCGCAGGCGCTGGAACCGGTTCTGCAGGCGGTGCGCTCGCTGGGTTTTGACCCGGAACCGATTGATAAAGCAATGCAGCCTGAAGGCAGCTGCTGCTCAGGCCGTGAGGCGGAAAATACCGGCGGTTCCTGCTGCTCGCCTGCCCCTGTCACATTCGGTGAGCTGCAGACGCAGCAGGTGACCGCTGACGGGGTGCGTACCAGTATCAGGATCATGCAGATGGACTGCCCGGTTGAAGAGGGCATGATCCGTAAAAAGCTGGACGGCATGTCAGCCGTCAAGGAACTGGATTTCAATCTTATGCAGCGTGTACTGACGGTGGTTCACGCACCGGATACGCTGGAGCCGGTTCTGGCCGCCATTCGTTCTCTGGGCTTTGAACCTGAACTTCCTGACAGTAATGGCCGGCACGCGGTCACTGAGGAAAAGAAAAAACACTGGTGGCCGCTCGCGCTTGCCGGTGTGGCGGCAATCGCCGCCGAAGCCATGCACTGGGCGGGCATGCCGGAATGGCTGGAAGCGGCTCTTGCTCTGGCTGCCGTTGCGGCCTGTGGCCTGTCCACGTACAAAAAAGGCTGGATTGCTCTTCGCAACGGCAACCTGAATATCAACGCCCTGATGAGTATTGCCGTCACCGGGGCGCTGGCGCTCGGACAGTGGCCTGAAGCCGCCATGGTAATGGTGCTGTTCACGATTGCGGAACTGATTGAAGCGAAATCTCTTGATCGCGCCCGCAATGCCATCGGCTCTCTGATGAAGCTGACGCCTGAAACGGCCACGGTTCAGCAACCGGACGGCTCCTGGAAAGAAACTGAGGCCAGGTCTGTATCCCTTAACAGCGTGGTCAGGGTAAAACCGGGCGAGCGTATCGCTCTCGACGGCACGGTGGTCCGGGGCAGGACCGCCATTAATCAGGCACCTATTACCGGCGAAAGTCTGCCGGTGGATAAAGGGGAAGGTGACCCGGTCTTCGCCGGGACGGTCAACGGCTCCGGTGGCTTTGAGTACCGTGTAACGGCCGCTGCCGGAAATACCACGCTGGCGCGTATCATTCATGCCGTGGAGGAAGCGCAGGGGGCAAAAGCCCCTACGCAGCGCTTTGTTGATCGCTTTGCACAAATTTATACCCCTGTGGTGTTTGCTATTGCCGTCGCAGTTGCCGTTCTCCCACCGCTGATTGCAGGTGAAAGCTGGCAGGAGTGGATTTACAAGGCGCTGGTGATGCTGGTTATCGCCTGCCCCTGTGCGCTGGTCATTTCCACGCCAGTGACCATTGTCAGTGGCCTGACGGCAGCAGCCCGCCGGGGGATATTGATCAAGGGCGGCGTTTATCTTGAAGAAGGCCGAAAGCTGAAGTGGCTGGCGCTCGACAAGACCGGCACCCTGACGCACGGTAAGCCGGTACAGACGGATGTGATTATCTATACCGGGGTGGCAGAAGATGAGGGGCGCAGTCTGGCTGTGAGCCTGGCAGGTTACTCCGATCATCCGGTTTCGCAGGCTGTATCGGCGGCATCAGATGGCATTCAGCGTTATGAAGTGGAAAACTTTGAGGCTCTGCCAGGCCGCGGCGTGCGCGGCGTCATCAACGGTCAAACCTACAGTCTGGGCAATCTGAGGCTGGCTGAAGAAACGGTGCGCTGTCCGGAAGCGGTCAGGGCTGCACTAACGGAACTGGAGACTGGGGGTAAAACGGTCATCATGCTCTGTGACACTCATCAGGTGCTAGGGCTGTTTGCGGTGGCTGATACGGTGAAGGAAAGCAGCCGCGAGGCGATAAGTCAGTTGCATAGTCTGGGTGTTAAAACGCTCATGCTGACCGGAGACAATGCGCACACTGCGCAGGCCATTGCCGGTCAGGTTGGTATCGATGAGGCGCGGGGGGATCAACTGCCGGAAGATAAACTGCGTGCTGTAGAAACATTTACGGCGCAGGGCACGACCGGCATGGTGGGCGACGGCATCAATGATGCACCGGCGCTGGCCCGCGCCGATATCGGCTTTGCCATGGGTGCAATGGGCACGGATACCGCCATCGAGACTGCCGATGTGGCCCTCATGGATGATGATTTGCGTAAAATTCCGGCTTTTGTCCGACTCTCCCGGCAGACGTATAACATTCTGGTTCAGAATATCGTTATGGCTATTGGGATCAAGGCAGTGTTCCTGGCCCTGACCATTGCAGGTATGGGGACCATGTGGATGGCGGTATTCGCGGATGTGGGAGCAAGCCTGCTTGTTGTAGCAAACGGCCTGCGCCTGTTGCGTAATTAGCAGGGCTGCTGCCTATCGGATTAGGGCGGGCAGTGACAGGAGACGTAGTTGGCTTATATTGTCTGCGTTATGCTACCAAGGTCGGCTCTGAAAAAGAGAGGGACAGCATCACTGACACCGCTCTTTTCATAATGGCCATAGTGCAGTTTTGATACCTATCCTGATATAAAGGCCCTCTCTGACAGAGGGCCTTTTGATATCATAATATCCTTGCTTTATGCCTACGCAGCCAGATTAATTTGTAGGCAGCAGGAATAATGAACAGTGATAGAAGCGGAGCTGTGATCATCCCCCCAATCATGGGTGCTGCAATCCGACTCATGACTTCTGAGCCTGCTCCCGTTCCCCAGAGAATGGGTAGCAGACCCGCAATGATCACTGCCACGGTCATGGCTTTTGGCCGGACACGCA
Organism: Erwinia sp. 2186; assembly: GCF_057812255.1. Lineage (NCBI taxonomy): Bacteria > Pseudomonadati > Pseudomonadota > Gammaproteobacteria > Enterobacterales > Erwiniaceae > Erwinia > Erwinia sp. 2186. Next base: position 73,433 of record NZ_JBSZSZ010000002.1, read on the forward strand.
GAACTGCACCATGGTAGAGGGCTTCATCAAGACTTTCAGATGTGAATGTCTCGCGGTGGGACAATTCCGGGTGTGCTTCAATGGCATGACGCAGATACATCAGCATGACCACTCCAAATTCTGCCGCCACCCCAGCCAGGGCGATAAATCCGGTTCCGGTCGCCACAGACATGTGGAAGTCCTGCCAGTAGAGGAACCATATTCCTCCGACCAGGGCAAACGGAAGACTCATCAGGATCAGCAGGGCTTCATCAGCCCGGCGGAAGGCGAGGTATAACAGAATGAAAATGATCATCACCGTCATCGGTACCATCAGTTTCAGTTTCTTGTTGGCGTGCTCAAGTAACTCAAATTGACCGGAGAATGACACACTGGTACCCGGTCTAAGTTTCACTTTCTGGCTGATGGCCGTCTTAATATCGTTTACCACCGAAACCATATCCCTGCCGCGCGCATCAATATAAATCCAGCTGGCAGGTCGGGCATTTTCCGTTTTCAGCATGGTTGGTCCGGAAACGACCTTAACGTCAGTCACATCCCCCAGCGTGATTTGCTGCTTCATCGGTGTCAGGATCGGCATCTGTTTCAGCGCCTGCGGACTGTTCCGGTAATCCTGCGGGTAGCGGATATTAATCGGATACCGGGCCACGCCCTCAACCGTTTCCCCAACCGTCGCGCCGCCGATAGCTGAGGAGACGAACAGCTGGACATCACCCACCGTCATCCCGTAGCGGGAGGCTTTTTCACGGTTAATATCGATGTCAATGTAGCGCCCACCCTCCAGTCGCTCAGCCAGAGCAGATACCACGCCCGGCACGGTTTTGGCTACCGCCTCAATGCTCTGCGCCGTTGCATCGATATCGGACAGAACAGTACCTGACACCTTGATACCTATCGGACTTTTGATCCCGGTTGAGAGCATATCAATACGGTTACGGATGGGGGGCACCCAGAGGTTAGCCAGTCCGGGTAAACGGACCGTTTTATCGAGTTCGTCAATAATCTTGTCAATCGTCATGCCGGGCCGCCACTGATCCTCTGGTTTGAGCTGGATCGTGGTTTCCATCATTTCGAGCGGCGCGGAATCCGTCGCGGTCTCGGCCTTCCCGGTCTTGCCAAAAACAGAAGCTACTTCAGGTACGGTTTTGATGAGCTTATCCGTGGTCTGTAAGATCGCAGCGGCCTCTGCCGGCGATACGCCCGGCAATGTTGAGGGCATATACAACAGGTCGCCCTCGTTTATCTTCGGCAGAAACTCGCCGCCCACCTGACTCAGGGGCCAGATAACCGTGAAGATGGATAAGGTCGCAACCAGCAGGGTTGTTTTTGGCCAGTGAAGTACCCGCAGCAGCAAAGGATGATACGCTTTGATCAGCAGCCGGTTCAGAGGATTGCTGGTCTCGGCAGGAATCTTCCCCCGGATCCAGAATCCCATCAGAATCGGGATGACGATGATGGCCAGCGCGGCCGCGCCCGCCATGGAGTAGGTTTTCGTAAAGGCCAGTGGACCAAACAGACGACCTTCCTGTCCTTCCAGGGTAAAAATAGGAATAAAGGACAGGGTAATGATCAGCAGACTGATAAACAGCGCAGGTCCCACTTCAACGGAGGCATCGGTGATAACCTTCCAGCGGGTTGCGTTGTCAATCTGCTCATCCGGATGCTGATGATCCCACTCTTCCAGCCGTTTATGCGCATTTTCAATCATCACGATGGCGGCATCCACCATCGCCCCTACCGCAATGGCGATCCCTCCCAGCGACATTATATTGGCGTTCAGCCCCTGGACATGCATGACAATAAAGGCGATACACAGACCAAGGGGCAGAGAAATAATCGCCACCAGGGCAGAACGAACATGCCACAGAAACAGGGCGCAGACGATGGCCACCACGATAAACTCTTCCAGGAGTTTGTAGCTGAGGTTGTCAATGGCCCGGTCAATTAACTGGCTGCGATCGTAGGTAGTCACAATATCAACGCCCTCAGGCAAACTTGCCTTCAGGGTCTCCAGTTTATCTTTCACTGCAGTGATAACGTCGCGCGCATTTTTACCCGACCGCAGGATCACGACGCCGCCGGCGACTTCTCCCTGACCGTTAAGCTCTGCTATACCACGCCGCATTTCAGGCCCGGTCTGCACGCGGGCCACGTCCCGCAGATAAATCGGTACACCGTTTTCTCCGGTTTTCAGGACGATGTTATTGAAATCGTCTATGGACTGGAGGTAACCGCTGGCCCGGACCATGTACTCCGCTTCGGCGATTTCAACGGATGAGCCACCGGCTTCCTGGTTAGATGACTCAAGGGCCTGTTTTATTTCAGGCAGGCTGATGCCGTACTGGGTCTGTTTCTCCGGGTTAACCTGAATTTGGTACTGCTTGACCACGCCGCCTACTGATGCAACTTCCGCGACATTAGGGATAGTTTTCAGTTCAAATTTCAGGAACCAGTCCTGCAGGGAGCGCAGTTCGGAAAGGTCATGTTTTCCGCTGTGATCAACCAGAGCATATTCAAATATCCAGCCCACACCTGTGGCATCAGGCCCTATTTCCGAGCTTACACCGGCAGGCAGTTTCCCCTGAACCTGATTAAGGTATTCCAGCACACGTGAGCGGGCCCAGTACAGATCGGTCCCGTCCTCAAAAATGACATACACATAGGAATCGCCGAACTGGGAAAAACCGCGCACGGTCTTGGCTCCGGGTACCGACAGCATGGTGGTCGTGAGCGGATATGTAACCTGGTTTTCAACAATCTGCGGAGCCTGACCAGGATAGCTGGTCTTGATAATTACCTGTACATCGGACAGATCGGGTAGCGCATCCACAGGGGTGTTGATGATAGTCCAGGTGCCCCAGACACTAAGAAACAGAGCGGCCATCATAACGAGGAAACGGTTGGCAACCGATCGCCGTATAATCCATTCAATCATCATCGTCTCCTCAATGACCGGAATGTGTATTTGCAGACGGAGCGGACATTGGCGGCATTGTGCCGTCCGTTGTTTCCGGATGACGCATACGTTCCAGTGCGCCCGTAATGTTGGCTTCGGAGTCAATCAGGAACATGCCGCTGACTACCACCATATCGCCTTCATTGAGGCCGGTGCCGATACCGGACTGTTGCTGAGATTCGTGGAGAACGTGGACCCTTTTTGGCACAAACCGACCTTCTGCATCGACAGTGATCACGCGCTGTTCTTTACCGGTGTCAATAACGGCCTGCGATGGGATCAGCAACATTTCCTGGCTCCGGGTATTCAGTTTCAGATAGGCATTCATGCCCGGTTTAAGGCGTTCGTCCTTGTTTGATACCTGCAGACGTACCTGCAGAGTCCGGGTGGTTTGATCGACGCTGGGAAGAATGTTCCATTTTTCTACATGGAACGATTTATCCGGATAGGCCGGTACTGAAATTTCAAATTGAGAGGTGTCTTTCAGGAGATAGGCGATGGATTCGGGTACTGCCGCACTGATCCAGACCGGATCCATCCCCTGAATCTGTGCCACTACTTTATCTTTTGAGATATTCATACCAGTGCGCAGGTCAAACGCCGTAATGACACCATCTATCGGTGCCTTAATGGTAAACCGGGTCTGAATACTCCGGGTTGACCGCAGTTTCTGGATATCCTTTTCCGGCATTCCGGCCAGACGAAGTCGTTCAAGCACACCTTTAATTTGCGTTGGCGTCCCTCCGGTGCCAGATAACAGGAGAAACTCACTTTGTGCTTCCACCCATTCCGGAATGGTAATATCGATAAGCGGTGTACCTTCCTTCACATGATCGCCAATCGTCAGGGGATACACTTTTTCGACGAAACCGTCAGAGCGAGCCTGCACAATGACAAACTGATACTCGTTGTAACTAACATTGGCCGGTATTGTCTGAGAATAATTCAGCATTCCGCGTGTGACTTTTTGCGTTTTTAATCCCAGGTTCTGAACCAGCGTTGGATCAATACGGATCCCATCGCTTATTTTCTCGCCGCTTTCATCTGCATATTTTGGCACCAGGTCCATGTCCATAAAGGGTGATTTTCCGGGTTTATCAAATTTCGTATCCGGTTTCATCGGGTCATACCAGAAAAGTATCTTTCGCTCCGGTGCCTTTTGTTCCGTTTGTACTGTTTTTTGTTCCGGGTTTACATACTGCAAGGCAGTAACGGATATCAGCCCTCCTGCTATCAGGCTGCTGATAATTATTGCAGCATATTTTATCTTTAAAGAGGCCATACAATTTCTCGCTGAAAAATCAAAACACCTGGCATATGCGTCTGATCATTAATTCACAGAAATATCTTTATAAGTGTTCAGGCCCACTGGATATATTCGCTCCGGGCTGTCAGTCAGGATTGGATAACGTTAATGCTTTTGAGTAAGGCGATATTGCCCTGCTGAATAAACGAGAAATCTACGTGGTTACCGGTTTTCAGGGCATTAATGGTGTCGTCTGCATTCACAAAGGTGAAGCGCATGGTCATTGCAGGCCAGCCCACCGCAGGGATAGCTCCGTGCGAAATGGTGATTTTTTTACTTTTTATATCAATGTCTTTAACGACACCGTTGCCATAAATAATTTGCTGTGTCGAAGCATCACTGGCAGCATTCATATCACCATGGTGATGTGTTTCAGCATGAAGACTGGCAGAAAACATGACAGAGAAGGCGCCAAATAAAACGGCTTTAAATGAATTACGCATTTTTTTATTTCCTGATTAATAAAATGAATTTACTCAATCCAGCCGCCACCCAGTGCGGTGAACAGATTGATTTCGTTAACCTGTCGGGAATATGTAAGATCGAGAATGGTTTGCTGTGTCGTGAACAGGGAGCGTTCTGCATCCAGCACTTCAATGTAGCTGACAGCACCACTTGAATATAATCCTCTGGCACGCTGGAGGGTTATCTGCAGTGAATCGAGATAATGCTGCTGTGCCTCAAGTTGCTGGCTAAGGCTGTCCCGCAGCGCAAGCGTATCGGATACATCCTTAAAGGCGGACTGAATTTTTTGTTCGTAGTTAACCACCGACTGTTGCTGGCGAATTTCAGCCAGTTTCAGATTGGCTTTGTTCCTGCCGGCATTAAAAACAGGAATTTCAATTTTGGGAATAAAATTCCACATTCCGCTTCCTGACGTAAAGAGGCTGGACAGCTCTGTACTGCTTGCGGAAAGACTACTGGTCAGGGTAATGGATGGGAAAAAGGCCGCTCGCGCTGCGCCAATATTGGCATCAGCCGCTTTGAGCTGGTATTCAGCTTCCATGATATCCGGGCGCTGCAGCAAAATTTGTGACGACAGGTTTGGTGGCAGTTTTACTGGTGCGATCTCACCACCTTTCATCGTTTTTTCTGACGGAAGTGCGTGGTAGGTTCCCAGCAGCAGTTGCAGGGCATTGTTTGCCTGCGCCAGATCGCCTTCTCGTTTGGCTATCTCAGCGCGGGTACTTTCGATTTGTCCCCTGGCCTGTTCAAGCGCCAGAACGTTCGTACTCCCGGTCACCAGCTGTTGCTCAACGAAAGCATAAGACTGTTGATAATTTTTCAGCGTTTCCCGCGCAATACGGAGTTGTTCGGACGCCAGTTGCTGGCTGAAATAGCTCTGTGAAACGTTCGATATCAGCAGGATGTGTACGGCACGACGGGCTTCTTCGCTGGCAAAAAAGTTCTGGCGGTCAGCTTCACTCATGTTCTTAAGCTTGCCGAAAAAATCGAACTCATAGCTGAGCTCCAGACCCGCGTCGTACTCCTGTGCGGTCGGCTTGTCACCTTTCAGACTACTGCGGTAGGTGATCGCGGATGAGGCATTCAACTGGGGATAACGATCTGCATCCGTGACGTTGAACTGGGCCCGGGCCTCTTCAACCTTCAGGGCGGCCATTCTCAAATCACGGTTGTTTGTCAGGGCTTCACCGATCAGCCGGGTAACCTGGGGATCGACAAAAAAATTACGCCAGCCCGTATCCTGATAGCCATTTACCGCTGGCGTCAGGCTGTTGCGTGACAGAGAAAACTGCTGTGGTACTGGCGCTGCCGGCCGCTGATACTCAGGTGCCAGTGAAACGCAGCCTGTCAGTATAAAAATCATGCTGATGCTTAATAGTTTTAATTTGAACATAACGCTTCTCTTCCAGGCAGGCCTGGTAAATGGTTCAAATGAAGTCCAGAGTATTGATAGGGGGATTTTACAGAATGCTCTCTGTTTGCCAGGTGACTGGATAATGACAATGCTGTCATTTTTAACGTAAGTCGTTGATTACATGCTTAGGCTAAATAGAATGAATGGCATGAGTAGTCAGCCAGGGGAGCAAGATGAAAATACTGATCGTTGAAGATGAAGTAAAAACTGGAGAGTACCTCAGTAAAGGGCTTACTGAGGCGGGATTTGTAGTTGATCACGCTGATAATGGTCTGACCGGATATCATCTCGCCATAACAGCCGAATATGATTTACTGATTCTGGATATCATGCTCCCGGATGTAAACGGCTGGGATATTATTCGTATGCTTCGTGCCGCAGGTAAAGGTATGCCTGTTTTGCTGCTTACGGCTCTCGGCACCATTGAGCACCGGGTTAAAGGACTTGAGCTGGGCGCGGACGATTACCTGATTAAACCATTTGCGTTTGCTGAGCTTCTTGCCCGGGTCAGGACACTTTTACGACGGGGTAACACAGTCATCACGGAAAGCCAGTTTAAGGTGGCTGATCTGATGGTAGACCTCGTTTCAAGGAAGGTTAGCCGCGCAGGGAAACGTATTTTGCTGACGAGTAAGGAGTTCTCCCTGCTGGAATTCTTCATTCGTCATCAGGGAGAGGTGCTGCCCCGTTCGCTGATTGCATCGCAGGTCTGGGATATGAACTTTGACAGCGATACTAATGCTATAGATGTGGCAGTAAAACGCCTCAGGGCAAAGGTAGACAACGATTATGAGCCTAAGCTGATCCAGACGGTCCGCGGCGTGGGATATATCCTGGAGGTTCCGGATGCGTTTTAATTTCTCAGGGCGCCCTTACTCTCTCGCACTGAGACTGACCTTCTTTATCAGCCTGTCCACCATAATTGCGTTTTTTGCTTTTACCTGGTTTATGCTGCATTCCGTTGAAAAACACTTTGCAGAGCAGGATGTCCGGGATCTGAAACAAATCAGTATCACGATGAACAGAATACTGCAGACACCTGTAGCTCCGGACCAAAAAAAAATAAGTAAAATCAAAGAATCCATCTCAGATTACCGCAACGTCGCTGTTCTTATTTTGACTGATGGGGGTGACGTGTTGTTCAGCTCACCACAAGGGGCGACGTTACGCTCTGCGGTCAATGCATCAAACTTTACCGCGCATAGTCGGGCCAGAGAAATATTCCTCTGGACAGTGAAAGAGCCAGCTTTACTTATGCGCAACGGCTCTGACATGAAAATGCAGACTTACAGAATCGTTGCATCTTCAGGCAAAGCAACGCTTAACGGAAAACCACAGACGTATCAGATGATAATTGGGCTCTCGATTGACTTTCATCTTCATTACCTGGAAGCACTAAAAAAGAATTTAATTGCCATTGCCTTCGTAATCAGTCTGTTGATTATTTTCATTATCCGCATAGCGGTTCGGCAGGGACATCTTCCTCTCCGCAACGTCAGCAAGGCCATTAAAAATATTACCTCGGAGAACCTGGATGTGAGACTGGAACCGTCCAAAGTTCCCATCGAGCTGGAGCAACTGGTGATATCGTTTAACCATATGATTGAAAAGATTGAGGATGTATTTACGCGACAGGCAAATTTCTCTGCTGATATCGCCCATGAAATCAGAACGCCCATAACCAATCTGGTTACACAGACTGAAATCGCGCTAAGTCAGCACAGAACGCAGAAAGAGCTGGAGGATGTGTTGTATTCCAGCCTGGAAGAGTATAACAGAATGACAAAAATGGTCAGCGATATGCTTTTTCTGGCACAGGCTGATAATAATCAATTGATCCCCGAACGGATAATGTTTGATCTCCGCACAGAAGTGGTCAAGGTGTTTGATTTTTTCGAAGCCTGGGCAGAAGAACTCAATGTTTCTCTGCAGTTAAACGGGTCGTGCTGCCTAATTAAAGGAGACCCACTTATGTACCGAAGGGCATTAAATAATCTTCTTTCTAACGCTCTGCGTTATACGCAGTCAGGGAAGACAGTGACTGTAACCATTGCGGGGAATGAGAATAGCGTTCAGCTTATAGTTGAAAATCCAGGGAAACCGATACCTGCAGAACACCTGCCACGTTTGTTTGATCGGTTTTATCGCGTCGATCCATCGCGGCAAAGAAAGGGAGAAGGCAGTGGGATTGGTCTGGCGATTGTAAAGTCAATCGTAAACGCTCATCACGGGAAACTGTGGGTCGAATCAGATACAGTTTCGACACGATTCATTTTGCTATTACCCAGAATGGCTGCATAGTGTCCCGAATGTCTCCAGTTTTTCGACGAATAATAAATATATTACAGAGATGTCATTAAGCTGTCATGCCTTCAACAGAATTAAGCAGGTAGAATCGTCCTCACTAAGCAGGCGGAACAGTCTTTATGGATCAATATCAGCGGAATACAGGCGCTGAGTTACGTATATTATCTTTTTTAAAATGAAATCAGTCTGGCTTGTGAGTTCTTTAGTTGATGACATCGTTGACAGTCCGTTATTTATTTCATTATCAATGGGGACCTTATTATGAAAAGTTTAATCTTCGCTTCCTTTGTCGGACTTAGCTTAATTCCTTCAGCCTGGGCCGATGGAAACATTAACATTCATGAGCATGTTAATAATGCCCAGGCGGCAGCGCACCAACAACCGTCTTCATCCGTTCCTGAATTTGTCAGGGGAGAAGTATCACAAATGAAGAGTATGGATCAGCATGAACAGGCCCTTATCGTTCATAATTCCATGAAAAATAGTGCTTCTGATGCTCATCAGAAAATGGCGAAGAACCATCAGAAGATGTCAGATGAGATGGCCGGCATGAAATCAAGTACCGCGCCATCTTTTGCAGAAATGGATGAACATGAAAGGGCCGCCGTTGTCCACGAAAATATGAGTAACGGCCAGTCAGAAGCACACCAGTCAATGGCTGCAATACATCGCGGCATGAAGTAAAACTGACGGAAGCGGGTTGCTATATCAGTCCTTAATGTTTTATTCAGATGCAGAAATCCTTACCTTACAGATACGAACCATTTATTCAAATCAGCCCCTGCCTGGGGCTTTTTTGCAACGCTTATAAACACCCGGCATTTTTATGATATTTATTTTTTTGTTTCCTGCTGCAACTGGAGGCTTTATCGCTTTGAACTAATGCTGAGGAATTTTGTTGAAGCTATTTCAACCAGCTTAGTATTTTCATATGACGAAATGTGCTATTTCTCTATAAATTACTTGCTTAATGCTGCTTATTTTTTGAGTGCTATAAAAGCACATTAATCAATTTCTCTGTTAATTATTTTAAATATTTACGGGCGAAGCAAGAGCACGCTTTTCTTGACGGTTAGAATTTGTCATTATGCATAAGAGCGGTGTATGCGTCATGAAACGTAAAAAACTGACCTTCAAATTTTATTGGTTCTGATGGCATTCTGTAAGCGGCTGTATATTCATTTCGATGCTTTTATCGTTTCAGCATGAGGCCTTTCAGGCATAACCGGAAGATAAATCGCAGATTGCAGTGCAGGTTCAGGGCAGTCAGCTGGCAGATAAGACCTGAACCGGGTAAAAAAGGTAAATACAGTTACACCTTACTGCACGTTGAGTAAACCGGGGTCTGCAGTAAACAGAATGTTTAAAATATAAAAAAGTAGCCCGCCACAGTCAGCGGGCCGGCTGAAATCAGCCTGAAAGAAGATTTACCGGAAATACATTAATGATGAGGGTAATACACAATACATCCCGGATGCAGTGGCAAAGGAGAACAGAAAACTCCGGGCGAATTTTCTGTCCACATACTATCCGTTATTTCTCTTCCAGCATCATTTTACGGTGCAGATCGATAATGCTCTGATGTGCAGCTGAGTTTGCATTATCCATGCTCTCATGCGCAAGAATGGCTCGTTCATGCTCATTCATCGAAGAGACAGAAACACGGTTATCAGTGTTATCTGATGCTGTTTCAGGATGCTGCTGTGCCCATGCGGACGAAGCGGAAATCAGGATCACAAGAGGGATAAGCATTACTTTTTTCATGGTGGCAGTCCTTAACGTTGAATGTAAAATAAGAATAAACAATTACCGGCCGGGTTTACCTGTGGCCTCAGTGATGTTCATCGTACAGAAGAAAAAACGTTACGGCGAAAAATGACAGAAATGTAATTTATAAACAGTGCGTTCCAACATTACACAATTGTAATCACACAAAGTCTGTAGCTGTGGTAGCTTTCCGGTAACAAAAAAATTTACATCCTGAACGGTAAGCACGGCTTGTGCTTCCGATGCGGAGAGAGCCATTCTCCCGGGATAACAGGAAATTGCCGGAGTTCAGTCATGCAGCTTAAAAGTTCACGACGTAATTTCATTAAAGGGATCACTGCCGCTGGCATTGTGGGCGGACTGGGCCTGCGAACATTCGATGCATTCTCGGCGGTAAGCCTGATGCCGTCCCGCACACTTACCGGCACAGACTTTGATCTGTTTATTGGCGAGACGCCGCTTAATATCACCGGTAAAACCCGGTATGCAAAAACCATTAATGCTGGCCTGCCAGGTCCTCTGTTGCGCTGGAAAGAAGGCGATACCGTTACATTAAGAGTCAAAAATCGCCTTTCTGAACCGACATCAATTCACTGGCATGGCATTCTTCTGCCGGCGAATATGGATGGCGTACCGGGACTGAGTTTTCATGGTATTGAGCCGGACGATACCTATGTTTACTCCTTTAAGCTAAAGCAGAACGGTACATACTGGTATCACAGCCATTCCGGCCTGCAGGAGCAGGAAGGTGTTTATGGCCCGATTATTATTGATGCAGCTGAACCAGAACCGTTTGTCTGGGACAGCGAACACATAGTCATGCTTACCGACTGGTCTGATGAAAAAGCATCAGACATTCTCGCCAAACTGAAAAAGCAGTCCGATTATTACAACTTTGCGAAACCTACCGTTTCTGACTTTTTCCGTGACGCCAGGGAAAAAGGTCTCGGCAGTACGTTGTCCGATCGGAAAATGTGGGCAGAAATGAAGATGAATCCGACGGATCTGGCTGACGTCAGTGGTGCCACATATACCTATCTCATGAACGGGCAGGGCCCAGGAAAAAACTGGACAGGGCTGTTCCGTAAAGGCGAGAAGGTACGCCTGCGTTTCATTAACGGTTCCGCCATGACCTACTTTGATGTGCGCATTCCGGGTCTGAAAATGACGGTCGTGGCGGCTGATGGCCAGTATGTCACGCCTGTTGCTGTTGACGAGTTCCGCATCGCTGTGGCCGAAACTTACGATGTAATCGTTGAGCCGGCTGAAGATGCCTACACTATTTTCGCGCAGTCTATGGACAGAAGCGGCTACGCTCGCGGCACGCTGGCTGTCCGTGAAGGGCTTTATGCTCCGGTACCGGCTCCCGATCCACGCCCCTGGCTGACTATGGACGATATGGGGATGGGCGGGATGGATCACGGCAGCATGGGAGGTATGGATCACAGCCAGATGCAGAGCATGAATAACGACACCATGACAGGTATGGATGGTAATGCTATGCAGGCTATGGATGGCTCAGCTGTATCCGGAGCAGCAGAAAGTATGCCGGATATGGACCATAGCGCCATGGCCGGGATGGATCACGGCAGCATGAGTGGCATGGGGGACATGCAGAAACATCCTGCATCTGAAACAGACAATCCACTGGTTGATATGCAGGCCATGATGCCGGCGCCTAAATTAAGTGACCCGGGCATTGGTTTGCGTAATAACGGCAGAAAAGTCCTTACTTATGCCGATCTGAAAAGCACATTCGAAGATCCGGACGGGCGTGAGCCGTCGCGTACCATCGAGCTACATCTCACCGGACATATGGAAAAATTCGCCTGGTCATTCAACGGTATTAAATTCTCCGATTCAGAACCGGTTACGCTGCGATATGGCGAACGCGTGCGTGTGGTGCTGGTTAACGACACGATGATGACGCACCCCATTCACCTGCATGGTATGTGGAGCGATCTGGAGGATGAGGACGGTAATTTCCTGGTACGCAAACACACTATCGATATGCCTCCGGGTACCCGCCGAAGCTATCGGGTGACTGCCGATGCACTCGGGCGGTGGGCTTATCACTGTCATCTTCTTTTCCATATGGAAACCGGCATGTTTCGTGAAGTCCGGGTTACAGAGTGAGGTAGCGATAATGTCAGTTTCAGGATGGAATGATATGACAAAGTATTTTTCACGTTCCGCTGCAGGTTTGCTGGCCTGCACTGCGTTTGCCGGAGCGATAGTGATGCCCGCGTTTGCAGCACCTACGGGACCATCTGACAATTTACAACAGCATGATATGTCAGGCATGGACCAGTCTGCTATGCAGGGAATGACGCCTGGGACATCCGGTATGGAGGGTATGGAATCCATGCAGCCCGCGGCGCCAGCAGAAAGCCGTACACCCATTCCGCCGGTTACAGAGGCGGACCGTAAGGCAGCATTCCCGGACGTACATGGGCATAAAGTTCATGACAACAGCATAAATTACTTTGTGCTTGCCGATCAGCTGGAATGGCAAAAAAACAGTGAACCGGGTGGCTTCAGCTGGGATGTAAGCGGCTGGGCTGGCGGGGATATCAATCGACTCTGGTTACGTAGCGAAGGTGAAACCACCCGAGGTAAAGCCGAATCCGCAGAAGTTCAGGCTTTATGGGGACATGCTCTGACACCCTGGTGGGACGTGGTTGCCGGTGCCCGGCAGGATTTCAGGCCCGGAAAACCGCAAACCTGGCTGGCTGCTGGTTTTCAGGGCATGGCGTTGTACAACTTTGAAAGCGAGCTGACTGCGTTTGCCGGCGAGAAGGGACGGACAGCGCTCAGGCTGGAAGCCGAATACGATGTGCTGCTGACCAATCGCCTGATCCTGCAGCCTTCCTTTGAGGCAAATATTTACGGGAAAGATGATGAAGCACGGGAAACCGGTAAAGGCCTTTCCAGTACCGAACTTGCTCTTCGCCTTCGCTATGAAGTGAAAAGAGAATTTGCACCTTACGTGGGGGTTTCGTGGAGCCAGCTCTATGGCAATACTGCTGATATGGCTGCCCGTGAAGGTGAAAAAGATAATGAAGTGCGCTTCCTCCTCGGGGCTCGCATGTGGTTCTGATGCAGTTAATTCAAACAAAACAGGTATTATTATGAAACATTCATCTGCCAAATATTTCTTCGCTTTAATTGCTTCTGGCGCGGCTTTTGCTGCACAGGCTCATCCGGAACTGGCGTCTGCTGTCCCTGCTGATAAGTCTCAGATAACGGCACCGTCTAAACTGGAACTGCATTTCACCGAAAATCTGGTAACGAAATTTTCCGGTGCCCGTCTTGTAATGACCGCCATGCCGGGCATGTCTTCTCATGCGCCAATGCCGGTTGCGGCTAAAGTCTCAGCGGGCAGCGATCCGAAAACGATGATTATCACACCGGCAAAAACTCTGCCTGCAGGAACCTATAAAGTGGAATGGCGGGCGGTATCTTCTGATACTCACCCCCGGACCGGCAACTACAGTTTCAGCGTGAAGTAATACCATGAACGATCAGACTTTTATTATCATCCGTTTTTTTCTTTACCTTGATCTTATGCTTCTTTTTGGCCTGCCTTTATTCGAAATTTATGGGGTAAAGGGAGTATTGAAGAAATCGGTATCGTTGTTCAGCGTCTGGTCGTTCTTTTTTACGCTCATCTCTGCTGGCATGGTTTTGTCCCTTGCAAATATGCTGCTTGTCGCTCAGGCCATGAGTGGCGTCAGTGATCCCGGCGAACTGACTCTCCATATTATGGAGATGGTTGTCGGGGAAACTGCAGTGGGCATGAGCTGGGTTATCCGCTTCGCTGCACTGGTCATGGCGTTTATCGGGCTTGGCCTGCGGCTCAGGCATGTCGGGCTGTCACGTTATGTGCTTACCCTGTCCGGCGGTATAGCACTTGCTACACTGGCATGGGGCGGGCATGCGGCAATGAATGACGGCATCAGCTACTATCTTCATCTTCTGAGCGATATCATTCATCTGACAGCGGCCGGGGCCTGGATCGGTGCACTGGCGGCTTTTACTCTGCTCTTATGCATCAAAAAGGCTGAAAAGGCTGTCTATGCCAGCCAGCTGGCCGCAGCGTTGTCGGGTTTTGCCCGTGCCGGCACGATCATTGTGCTGAGCATTGTCATCACCGCCGTGGTTAACTTCGTATTTATCGTTGAAAAGCCTCTGAGTACCCTGCCGGGCAGTGACTATGGTCTGCTGCTGCTGGTAAAAACTGTTCTGTTTTTTCTGATGCTGCTGCTGGCCGCCGCCAATCGCTTCCGGCTTACACCGCGACTGGAAACGGCCCTGCTTCAGGGCCAATATAAGATGGGTATTTACCTGATGCGTAAAAGCATTATCACGGAATTTACTGTTTCGGTACTGATACTGGCAACCGTCGCCTGGCTGGGCACGCTATCGCCGGGTACCGGTATGGAATAACGACTAACCGTAGCCTGCAGGAAAGCTGCCCATGACCACTATGCTGATCGTTGAGGATGAACTGAAAACCGGTACCTACCTGAAACAGGGGCTTCTGGAAGCGGGATATGATGTAACCCTTGTAAACGACGGGCGTCAGGGACTGGAGCATATCCTGCGACAGCATTATGATCTCATTATTCTGGATGTAATGCTGCCTTCAATGGACGGCTGGGATATTCTTCAGCAGATGCGTATGGCCCGGCACGAAGAGCCCGTGCTGTTTCTGACTGCCCGGGATAACGTCAGTGAAAAGATTAAAGGTCTCGATCTTGGCGCGGATGACTATCTGCTCAAACCCTTTGATTTTGCCGAGCTCCTGGCGCGTATCCGCACCCTGCTCAGACGCAACCGTACGCAAACGTCCGGTACGCACCGCATTGCTGATTTGGTTATGGATGTCACCCGCCGGAGTGTGAGCCGTTCCGGCAAAAAGATACATTTGTCTGCTAAAGAATTTGTGCTGCTTGAGCTACTGTTACAGCGGACCGGAGAGGTGCTGCCAAGGAGCCTGCTTTCATCTCTGGTCTGGAATATCAATTTTGAAAGCGATACCAATGTGATTGATGTGGCCGTCAGACGACTTCGCAGTAAGGTGGATGATGACTTTACACCAAAGCTTATTCACACGGTACGGGGTATCGGATATGTGCTGGAGATACGGGAAGAGTGAAGCGTAACTGGTCCCTGACATCACGACTGAGCATAATCTTTGCCGGCGTGATGATGTCCGTCTGGCTTCTTTCGAGTGTGCTGCTTGTAGCCGCCCTCAGCAGTTATTTTCGTCATCAGGATGCCACATTGCTGACCGGAAAGCTTGAACTTGCCACAGAGCTTCTTGAGGGCGAGGTGCACGCCGGAAAGCTCGACAGCGCATCGCTTGCACGAAAGCTTTCGGATGCCATGGTTGGTCACAGCGGACTTTATCTTTCCGTTAAAACAACTGATAACCAGATGCTGGCCGACTATTCATCACCCGGTTTTTTGGTGCCTTATGAGCGCTTTAGCGGCGAAGCTACCCGTCCGGGTATTATGCAGACGGTAGAGGAAGATAGCTGGCGTTATAACGTTATGGTCAGAAAAATTAATGCGAAGAGCGCAGGAAAACTAAACGATGTACTGATTACGGCCGCCTATGATACCAGCCTTCATGATGAGTTTATCGGTCAGCTTAAAAAATGGCTGGTCTGGTTTAATGTCGCCCTGATATTTATCTCCGTTTTTCTGGGATGGCTCGTCACCCGGATGGGACTCAGGCCTCTGAATGAAATAAACCGGCTTGCCTCAGCAATTACGATTAACAGCCTGAGCAAACGTCTCCCTGGCCATAATCTGCCAGCCGAACTAAAGGTAACAGTAGCTGAATTTAACAGCATGCTTGAACGGCTGGAAGATTCATTCTGTCGTCTGTCTGAGTTCTCTTCGGATATCGCGCATGAACTGCGTACCCCTGTCAGTAATCTGATGATGCAGACTCAGGTTGCGCTGTCCCGTGAACGTGATGCCGAAAGTTACCGTGAGGTACTTTTTTCAAATCTGGAAGAGCTGAGCCGGCTCGCCAGAATGAGCAGTGATATGCTTTTCCTGGCTAAATCTGAAAACGGGCTGATGCCTCTGGAGAAACAGGACGTTTCGTTAAACGCAGAGCTGGAAGAGCTCCTCGATTTTTTTGAACCGCTTGCCGGTGACAGCGGCAAAACGCTTTCTCTGCAGGGGGAGGCAGTTGTCAGAGGCGATCGCCTGATGCTGCGTCGTGCAATGAGTAATCTGATAACTAACGCCATAAAATATTCATTACCGGGATCAGCTATTAATGTGCTGGCTGAACACCACGCCGGCAGGGTTTTTATACATATCTCTAACCCCACAGAAAATATCAACCGGGATAGTCTGAACCGGCTTTTTGACCGCTTTTACCGGGGCGACGCTTCCCGTCAGCATAATACGGACGGTGCCGGGCTGGGGCTGTCCATCACCCGTTCTGTTTTACTGGCTCATGAGGGCGATCTGCAGGTTTCCATGAACGATAATGTAATTACGTTCACGGCCATGATGCCGGCTCCCCGGGAGGTGTTTTAACGTTTTACCGGCAGGTCGGCAATTTTCATGGCCTTGTACTGCCTTAGTATCAGTAATAGGTTTCCCGGCACATTAAAGGATATCGGGAAAATCTGAAGTCTGAATCCAATACATGAAGGAGTGACGTTATGAAAAAAACGCAATTTGTTTTTGCTTCACTGATTTTTGCCCTGCCGGCTGCCGTTATAGCCCAGCAGCCGGACTCAAAGATGTCCCAGGATATGAATATGTCCCCGGCTTCAAAAGAGTACATGTCTGGCATGCAAAAGATGCACAGCGGCATGATGAATGCCATGAAGGAACAGGATGCTGACAGAGCGTTTGCCAGGGGCATGATTGAGCACCACAAAGGGGCTATTGCCATGGCCGAAACGGAACTGAAATACGGGAAAGATCCGGAAATGAAGAAGATGGCAGAGGACATTATCAAAGCGCAAAAAGGTGAAATTGAGCATATGGAAACGTGGCTGAAAAAATAATCATCTTCCGCTTTGGGGTCTGTTAACGTAAAGCAGGTTTCTGGCGGAGGACCTCTGGGAATCTTTAATGAGAAAGTAATATAACCTGTCTGAACCTTCGCCCCGGGTCCAGCATTCATTTTTCAGGCAAAATGCTTATCCGGGGCGAAACAGGGTGCCTTACTGTTTTTTCAATGCATAATCCAGTTTTTCCATATCGTTAACGACAATTTCTTGCTCGTCAGCTGTCAGCGGAACTTCCTCCAGATAACGCTTCACTGAAGCCTTACTTTCCAGCAGCAGGCCTCTGGCGCTTTCTTTAGGTAGGTTAAAATCGCACCCGATACAGGCCATACGGTGAGGGCAGCTGCTCCAGAATGGGTTCGTACAGAAAGAATCCCCTAAATCGTAATAGGTTGCCGGTCCGGTCAGGCTGACAGCCTCCGGATCATGATCGATTAGCACGCTCATCATATGCGCCACCCGGTCCGCCTTCACAAAAGACGCAGCCAGCTGGGTAGGACGTATACGAATATAATGCATGGTGGACTGAGGCGTAGAATGACCTGACCACTGCATCAGCTCATACAAAGTCATGCCCTGTGGAACACTGGCCAGGGCTGTAACTGCTGAAGCGCGCCCCCGATGGCTGGTAATTGGCCCCCGGCTGTCTTGCGCAGGCACACCCGCTCTGGCACAGAGAACCGGGATGACAGTCCGGTTTATGACATCCCTGCCGACAGGTTTGCCCCGAAACTGAAACAGGAAGCGGACTTTTTCACCGGTACGCTCATCCGTAAGAGCTGCCTGTTCCTGTGGACGTTCGCTGAGCCAGATATCAACGTACTTTTTCACGACGGCAGAGATAGGTTTTACAAAGGTTTTAGACGTTTTTCCTGCCGGTACGCTGAGGTAGCAAAGCGTTCCTGCCGGAATGATGTTGCCATCCTCCCGCCTGATATCATCCGCCTGCAGAGTGATGCAGCCAGCAGTAAGACGCATTAACTCGTTCTGGCGCAGCCCGGCATGTGTCCAGATAACGGCCATCGCCTGCAACATGGACAGAGGATAGTGAATGTCACTCAGGAGATCTTCATGGCGCAGATTGAGGCTTGCCCAGATCAGCTTCAGCCAGACCGGATCATCAATGACGCGGGGATTTACACTCTGACGGAACAGTGGAGTGCCAGGCGTAGAGAGATGTCGTGCCGGACTGAATTTCAGTCGCCCCCAGCCCCAGTTTTCATAATCGATCATGAAACGGCGAACCGCATAAACAAATCCACTACGGGAATTCGGCAGCAAGGGCTCACCTATCCGGGCAGATTGCCGGGCACCTCCTTCGGTGCCCAGTGACAGCTCGCCCACCTTCATTCGTCCAACTGCCGCAATAAAGCTGGCACAGGTTTCCATTGTCCAGTCGGCCGGTTCGTGAATATCCGGATATTCACGGGCAAGCCACAGCCCACAGCGGAGAATAAAACTGTACTGGTTCTCCCGCGATCGGGGGCGAAGCACTGACGTATGCCTCCATTTCCGGCACCACCTGACCCAGTCTGCCGCGATACCTTGCGTGGGTTTTTCATGCCATTCTTTATAATTCCGCATACGCACAGAATTTTTTATGATGCCCATTGCGGCAAGTGCGTGTGAAACCCTGCCAGCTGTTTTTGCTATTCCCCGGTCGTGATAATTCTGCGCCCGCCACAGCAGATCGATCGTAAAGCTTTCAAGTTGAGGATTTTTATTCATCAGCATCAGTACGCCGAGTATGGCTGACAGAGCATTTTTCTGGTTCTGACTTTTATACCCAAGCGAAACCAGAACTTCAGTCAGACGGCTGAGCTCCTGACTGAAAATGTTCTGTCCAAAAATGGCTCGGGCATACAGCGACGGCGCGCCCTGATGCGGCAAACTGAACGGAGAAGAAAATGGGCCAAGATGAAAGGCAAAAGCGGCAAGCAGCGGCCTGCCTGATTCATGCTGCTGTAACAGATAAATCCATTTTTCCTGCGGCCACTGCCAGCAGGGTTTCCCTGTCCGGTGTGTTTCTGCCAGAACGGAAAGAATTATGATTCTGATCAGCCTGTCACTGGTTCCACTGCGAGTGGCAATATCCTGCAAAGGCATCAGTAACAATGACAAAGAATCCGGCTGTTCGAGAGCGGCTGATCTGCGATGGCCTGTACTTAGCGCTGCCCGTTCTTCAGCAGTGAGCACATCATTCAGCTGATAATCTGTACGTTCAAAGGGGCTATAAGTACACATGATTATTTCTTCTTTCATCAGCGAGTCTCCGTCTGAAAAATAAGGCCGGCAACTTTTCGATCAATTTCAGCTACTGCAGCGGCCATCCGACCAGCCAAATCAGAACCTGAAAGATGGATGTAAATCTGGGTAGTACGCGGATCGCGGTGTCCTGCGTATGCGGCTAGTTCATGGAGTTTCCAT
Organism: Erwinia sp. 2186; assembly: GCF_057812255.1. Classification (NCBI taxonomy): domain Bacteria; kingdom Pseudomonadati; phylum Pseudomonadota; class Gammaproteobacteria; order Enterobacterales; family Erwiniaceae; genus Erwinia; species Erwinia sp. 2186. The sequence continues at coordinate 93,124 of NZ_JBSZSZ010000002.1, forward strand.
CCAAAGCGTGCAGGTGCGTCAGACGAAGATGGCGGAAGGTATGTGTGGTGATTTGTGGAAGGCCGGCATCAAGTGCCCATTTCCGGACAGTTTTACTCCAGTTCCAGAAAGACAGGGGGGCACCGTGGTTACGATCAGAAGCCGAGCGAAACAATGCACCTTCTCGGTAACCCGCGAGCCGTAACTGCCGGAAATGATTTGTCAGCACCGGTGTTACGGCGGAACTGTAGCAGACTATCCTTTCCCGCCTGTTTTTCGTCGTTTCGGCGCGAACACGAATCAGACGATGAGCAGGATCAATATCTTCAAGCATGAGGGAGGCTACTTCTGCGCGACGAAGCGCACCGTAATACGCCAGGGCTAGCATCAGTCTGTCACGCAGGGAGGCGGCAGAGACATGCATCAGGAATCTTAGCCATTGCTCATCATCAGGAATAACGGGCAGACGTGTGATACGGGGAACCAGACCGCGTCCCGTATAAGCGCTCCCCGGCAAACCCGAACGGGGTAACGGGTTGAGACTGCAGATATCCTGATAAACCAGAAAGTCATACCAGAGACGGATCGCAGAAAGGCGCAGCTGGAGCGTGGCGCTGGCCGCGGGAAAAGGCATGCCGGGTAGCTGAGGGCTGATGTAGGCGGCCAGGTCTTCAAACCGGGCCTTTTCAGGTTCAATGCTGTTCTGGCTGCAGAACGCAAAATAATGGCTGAGGGCACTGCGGTAGGCGGAGAGTGTGGCCTGAGCCCTGCCCAGGTCGGACAGCAGTTTCAGCCAGCGCTCCGCCAGTACCAGAACGTCCTGATTTGGTGGAATCATCATTGTGTTTACCTCTGACAGCAGCATTGCTATTCAAAGTTTACCCAGTCAATGTTGCATTCCACTTAACTTACTATAAGGCATAGTTACTTGAGAAAACAATCACGCCATTTTCGCGGAAAAAACGCTCATTTTTAAAAAGTGGGGCACCCATAGGGATTCCCAACTTTTTGGCTTCAGCTGAGCGTGCTATCACGCATCCGTCGTTGTTAGACACAACGCAAATTGGCTTCCCCTTCAAGTCAGGGCGGAAGATCCTTTCGCAAGAGGCATAAAAATTATTAGCGTCAGCAAGCGCAAACATAGGGATAGCTCATCAAAATACTGTTTATGTATACAGTATTTGTTCTGCGGGGGATTAGTTAGGCTTCTTCGTTGAAATTAAAGCCTGAGCCAGCCATATCAGTCAGGACGTATGCGATTACACCCCAGACTGGTACATCTTGGTTGGACGGCATTGGTGTGATTGTTTTAGGACCATCCAGTTCTTGGAGAGCTGCTATCGGAGTGAGTAGTAAGCGGCGAAGTACAAGATCATCACCAACGTTAGCAATGACGATTTGATCATGTTTAAAGGGGATTGCTCGATCTACTGCCAGCAATGACCCTTTCAGTATACCAATATCAGGGTAATCGCTTGCGCTTTTGAAGACGTATGAGGAATGTGAGGAGAGGTTTACCAGGTTAGTAAAATCAAGACGCTGTTCTGTGAAGTTAGCTGCAGGGGATTGAAACGCCATTTGTGCTCCATCTTCTACGATTTAACTTTATCACCGTTGATCGAAAATTTAGCCGCGATCATTCTTACTTTATCCGCTTCTGGTTTTGGCAACCAAACACTGACTAATTCAAGGTTTTCTCCATCATCAGTTGTCACCTGTTGGTACAGTTCCCATATGCGTTTTACTGCATTCGCTACGTTTTGCTTTGTCCGACCAACGCGAACGGCTACATCTGTCTGCCTTTCGCCATCAACTAAAACTGCATAACCGATCTCAGTTGTTATGTGCGCATAAGTTGCCATAGCTGGAACTAATCGATCCCATTCCTGCTGTGTCATTTGTTTTTTCTGCGCCATATGTCACCTAAAATCATCATTTTGTAGAAGGTTAAGTGTAGCGCTTGTCATAGTCAATAGAAGTATAAAGTCACTGTACTTGTGAAGATTCGTTCGTTTTGAATCAAAACCGCGAGGCAGTGCAAAACTTGTTTTTGCGCTGCAGAGGGGTTGACCGGGTGAACGTAGTGAAGCCGGTTTCTATGCCGAGGTTAACTTATCCACTTATCCACAGCACTACTTTTAATAGCTTTTTAATTAGTATTTTATATCTTTTTAAAGCTTTTTAGAGTGGCTTAAATTAATGATTTTATTGAGGAAAATTGCCTTGTTTCTGGGAATTAGCCCTACATATTGTGGGAATCAGCCCTACTTAATATGGGAATCAGCCCTTCTTCTTATGGGAATCAGCCCTACATGCTATGGGAATTAGCCCTACATCACACACAAATTAATAATTAGTTGACTTGTGTGTACTGAATGATATTGTGGGGCACATAAATTAACCCATAAAAGATTATTGCT